>CAJXAF010000031.1 GCA_913050175.1 uncultured bacterium | reverse complement strand
GAAAAAACTATTCCCCCGATAATAAAAGTTAAGAGCCAACTCTTTAATAAATCAAGGATAAAAGTCTTAGCTGTAGTTCGGTTAAAGCCATATTTTTCTTCTAAGACAAATGTTTGGTATAGAGAGAATGGTATGTCAATGAGTTGAAAGATTAAAAATATTGCTCCGCCAAATAATAAGCCTAGAATAATCTCACCGGAGACAAATCCCCTTAAAAGCTGATCGATGAAATTAAAAAAACCAAATAAGATAAAACAAAGTATTATTATAGTACTCACGGTACTGTGAGCTAACTTAAAGTAAGTATTTTCCTGTAGGTACTGCTGTGATTTTTTATACTTAGTCTCGTCATAATAACCTTTGAACTCACTTGGCAGGTCAGGTTTAAGCGAGAAAGCATTTAAAAATTCTATAGTAGTTCGGAAAATATAATTTCCCGCTAATATGGAAATAATAATAACTAAGTAGGGGTTAGAACTCATAATAGGTTGAATTTAAGAGAAGTAAAATTTGTTTTGATGAAGACAGGAATTAATAAAAACAGCCGATAAGGGCTTCCCCAATTTGCCTTGCGAGCAACCCAGCCGCCATAACAGGGCTTAAAACATATCTGCAACTCCGTGGCTAAATTACAGACTTTAAGTTCCTGAATTAGGCCTGAAATTTTGCGCCCCTCGATTTCTCGAAGTTTGCCTTTACCGGCAAAGCCAGTATATAATATTTTTAAAATCCTGACAAGTTAAAAAAAACTAGTTAAAACCTTCGCCAGAAATACTATTTAATGGTCTTATTTTATATATTAACTCGCCTCTTTTGCCATATGAATAGTCTGCGTAGGAAAAGCAAACTCTATACTTTTCTTCTCAAACTCTTCTTTTATCTTAAAATTTATATCCTGCTGTATATCCATGTATTTATTATAATCACCGCTTAAAACATAGTATACAGATTCATAGTTAAGGCTAAAATCACCGTAGGAGAAAAAATGAGCCCGGTCAAATCTAGTGTCAGTAGTACTTTTAATAACTTTTTCAATAATTTTGGGAATTTCTTTTAACTGGGCAAGGGTCGTATCATAAATTACACCCAGGGTAAAGACAACTCTTCTTTGTTCCATGCGTTTATAGTTTTTCACCCGTGAGTTTGTTAAGTCGGAATTAGCAAAGACTAACTGCTCGCCGCCGAGACTGCGAATACGAGTTGTTTTAATGCCGATATGTTCAACCACCCCCATAAGATCATTAATAATAATAAAATCTCCGACTTCAAATGGCCGGTCAAGAATTATGGAAAAATAACTAAAAAGATCTCCTAATACTGCCTGGGCAGCCAAGGCTATGGCCACACCACCAATACCTAAACCAGCTATAACTGTTGAGACTTCAAAGCCCAAGTTATCTAAGAAGAAGATAACCGCTATTGACCAAATAATGAACTTTATAACTTTTAAAATACCCTTAAGGCTGGATTCAAGAGCATCGCTACCGGAAGTATGAATCCAATAGAGAGTAAATCCGTATTGAACTACACGCAAGATCAATTTAACCGCAAAAAGAGTTAAAACCGCTATCACTCCTACGCCGAGGGCTTTATCTAAGACAGAAGGAAGCTTTAAGTACATCAGACTTGCATAAAAAGCTACACAATAAAGAAAAGGTACCATTAACTTCTCGAGCAAGACTACCAAAAAATCATCTACAGTATTAACTGTTTTTTTAGACCATTTTTTTAGTTGGCGGACAACAATAGCCTTTATAAGTTTAATTACTAGATAGCTGGCAATAAGTATACCTAAGCAGGTAAGATAGTCTAAGACTTGGTTGTTAAAATAGGTCTTATTTAAAATTTCTTTAAAGTTTTCAAGCATTTAACTCCTCCTTATTAATTGTAGTCACCTAAAGTAGAGTGGCTTAAAGCTTTAGTTTGAATATTTAAAGCTCGGTTTAGCTCTTGATCAACTAAAACCCCCAACTCTTTAAGAACTTCGCCCAGATGTATCCCCTTCTTCCAGTGAATAAGTAAAGCTTCATCGAGCTGTTCATGGGAAATAACATTTCTATCAAGAAGAATCTGACCCAAAGGCAGGTAGTTTTCAGCTTCCTGCTTTTTCTTACTAATCTGAGGAGTAGTATGGCCAAATATCTTTGCGTCTCTACGATCAGCCATAAACTTACTCCCGGGTATAGTCTTTAAGTACTTCTTTAATTCAACTACCCTCTCGTTTATAGCAATAGTATTTTTAAAACTTAAGGTAGCATCTTGATTGATGACCGCAATAGATATACTCATTAATGGTACCTTTCTTACTTTTCGGCTTCTATCCCGGGCCACAACATAACCTTTCTGGCGATCGCCCTTTGAGTAGTGAAAAGGTGTAATCCGATCAAAGATATTGATAAATTCCCTACATATCGCTTCATACTTATCAGGATTGGTAATAAAAGCAAAATCATCACCGCCAATATGACTTATGAAGTCATTATTATTGCCGAAACGCTTAACAATAGCGTATAAGATGTGAGCAGTTTGTAAGATAACCCTATCGCCCTTTTGATAGCCGTAAACATCGTTAAAACACTTAAAGTTATCTATGTCAAGGTAGGCAAAAGTAAATGCTTCCCTTGCTTTCACCTTCTCAGTGAGCACTTCTTCTAATATCTTTCCTCCGGGAAGAGCTGTCAGAGAACTAGCATGAATTGTATGATAAGAGCGCTTGAGAGCTATCTCAATCCTAACTCGTAGGTCCAAAGGATCGGGAGGCTTTATCAAATAATCATCGACGCCTTCCTTAAGATTAAGAAGTTGATTGCGCAATTGCCTTTTATTTATAAGGGTTATAATCGGGGTAAAGGAAGTTGTTATGTCATTTTTAAGCATCCGGCAAATATCAAGCTGCTCCTTGCGAGCTGACTGCACATCAATTATAATTACATCCGGTGATATTTTCTTTATAGCTTCAATATCTGAAAGATGAGGCTTAGCTTTTAGAATAGCATAAAGATGGACATCATAACCCCAACCGTCAAAACAGAAGTTAAGCACGTCTTTAAGCTTATCATCAATAGATATTATAAGAATTTTTTTAGTTTGATCCATATGGCAAGTATACTACCTGAAAAAATTATACCATAGGTTTAAAAACAAGGGAATGGATTTATATTGAAATAAGATGCCTTTAAATATAAATTTTTAGCTTTTTTTCTCTTCCCGGGCATTCTTCTCTTCAATTACTTTCTGAGCAATTTCAGAAGGAACCTGGGTATACTTCTCAAAGTGCATTGAACAATTTGCCCGACCACTGGAAAGTGATCTGATATTGGTGACATAACCAAACATCTCTGATAAAGGAACTTCAGCTACAATTGCTTTTTGATTGCCTGCAGGGTCCATGCCTAAAATTTTCCCCCGCTTAGAGCATATATAACCAACAATATTACTGCTATACTCTTCCGGGGTAGTTACTTCTAATTTCATGCAAGGTTCAAGCAAGACTGGATTAGCCTTAGGAAAGGCAGCCTTAAAACAGCCTTTGGCAGCTAATTTAAAGGCTATCTCAGATGAATCCACCTCATGGTAGGAGCCATCAACTAGTTTTATCTTTATATCAACTACTGGATAACCAGCAAAAGGTCCTTTTTCCATAGCCTCTTTAAAGCCTTTTTCAACTGCCGGAATATAATTCTTAGGAATTGCCCCACCTTTGATACTATCGGTGAACTCAAAACCTCCTCCGGCCTCATTAGGCGAAAGCTCAATAACAACATGTCCATATTGACCGCGACCACCGGTCTGCTTGGAATGTTTGTAGTCCTCATTAACTGGCTTAACAACAGTCTCCTTATAGGCTACTTTTGGCTGACCTACTTGAGCATTTATCTTAAATTCTTCTTTTAACCTATCGACTATGATTTCTAAATGCAACTCACCCATACCGGAAAGAATTGTCTCTGAAGTCTCCTCATCTGTATGAGCAGAAAAAGTCGGATCCTCTTCAGCTAACTTAGCCAAAGCTTTACTTAGCTTATCACCATCAGACTTGCTTTCAGTTTTAATACTGATTGAGATTACCGGCTCAGAAAACTCTATTGTCTCAAGTAGTATTGGTTTTTCTTTTTCGCATAAGGTATCACCAGTTAAAGTAGAATTTAGGCCGACGAAAGCTACTATATCTCCGGCAAAAACTGTATCCAGGCTTTCTCTTTGATTGGCATGCATTTGAACAATCCTACTTACTCTCTCTTTCTTATCTTTTCCCGAATTGTAAATATAGGTACCGGCTTTTAAAGTGCCTGAATAGACTCTTACGTAAACTAACTTTCCCACATGCTGATCAGCCTGAATCTTAAAAGCCAAGGCTGAAAAAGGCTCTTCATCCTCAGGCTTACGACTGAGAGTATTTTCAGGATCATCTATATCCTTGCCTTGTACCGCAGATAAATCAGAAGGAGCTGGCAGATAAGTAAGAACAGCATCTAAGATGTTTTGAACACCTTTATTCTTAAAAGCTGACCCGCAAAAAACCGGAACCATCTCATTAGCTAAAACTCCTTTGCGAAGAGCCTGTCTTATCTCTTCGGGATTTATACTATCCGGGGCTTGTAAATATTTTTCCATAAGTTCGTTAGAAGAAGCAGAAATCTTCTCAACCATTACATGCCGCTGCTTTTGCGCCCGCTCTTTGTATTCATCAGCTATATCTTCAACTTTATAGTCTTTCCCTTGATCGTCGCTATAGATATAAGATTTCATTTCGATAAGATCAATCACCCCGGAAAAATTCTCCTCAGCACCGATAGGAACGTGCACTGCCACCGGATTCGCGCCTAAAGTCTTTTCAATATCTTTAACTACAGCAAAATAGTCCGCTCCCTTTCTATCCATCTTATTTACAAAAGCAATTTTAGGTACGTTATAATTATTTGACTGTCGCCAAACTGTCTCTGACTGCGGCTCAACTCCGCCGACTGCACAAAATACAGCTATGGCCCCGTCTAAGACCCGTAGACTTCTCTCAACCTCAGCTGTAAAATCAACGTGGCCCGGGGTGTCAATAATAGTTATTCTGGTATCATTCCAAAAACAAGATGTAGCAGCTGAAGTAATAGTTATCCCTCTCTCCTGCTCCTGTTTCATCCAGTCCATTTGAGCTTTACCATCATGGACTTCACCAATTTTATGAGAACGACCAGTATAAAATAAAATTCGTTCGGTTAAAGTTGTTTTACCAGCATCGATATGAGCCATGATGCCGATATTACGTATCTTACTAAGCTCTATCTTTCGTACTGGTAGAGGCTCAGCCTTTTCCTTAGCCTCACCCTTTTCTTCTACCCCTTCACCCTTGTCTTCTTCTACTCTTTCACTCTCTTCTACTCCTACACTCTCCTCTTCTACCTTAATCTCTTCACTCCCTTCCCCTTCTTTAACCTCTTGGCTTCCTTCTTCTTTCACCTCTTCTTTAGTTTCTTCACCTGCATCTTCTTCACTTCTCTCTTCTTCTTTACTCTCCTCTCCTTCTTCACTCCCTTCTCCCTGACTCTCTTCTTTACCTGTATCTTCTCCACTCTTCTCTTCTTTAACTTCCTCACCTATATCTTCTTTCATCGACTCAGGGATAAGACCGGTTCTTTCTATTTCATGAAGTTTATGAGCCAGGCGCATTCGCTCTTTATCGACTTTTTCAATTTCGCTGTCTTTTACATTCAACTCTCTTCTTCCTATATCTAAATCATGCTCTAAGTCCTTGAACTTCTTCATTAACTCCTGATGCTCTTTTCTTGAAATCCACTCACTCTCCTCTTCTTTCTTTTTCATGGTAGAAATAGTACTAGCATGTTCATTTACCCTTTTTACATAACCGCCGATTTTTTCCTGCTGCTGATTGATCTTAGACTCTAAAGTCATATTCTTATCAATAAAAGCTTGAATCTGATCTTCTAAAGATTTTATTGTACTTTGAGCTCCATCCAACTCCCTGTTTAAAGAAACATTCTTTGAAAATTCTTTCTCCAATTGCTTTTCCTTATTAATTAGTTTTGAAGTCAACTTAGATACTGGTGCTTTATCCTTATTGATCACTTTTTGCTGAGCATCGAGCCATTTTTTTTGCTGATCAGCCTGGCCTTTTAAATCCTTTTCTTTTATTCGTAAAGCCTTAAGCTCCTTTTCTAACTCAGCGCTCTTAGTTTTAATTGTTTTTAAGTGTTCTTTGTCTTCGTCCAATTGATGGAGTTGAGTTTTTAGAGTTTTAATTGTAGATGATAGGGCTTCTGTCTGCTGCGTTTGCGAAGAAAGACCATCTTTAAGGTTAGAGTGAGTGTATGAATCTTGATCACTATTATAAAGAAAATACACTACTAAAAGAGCCGCTAGACCGCCAAAAAAACATATAAATAGTACTGGCATCATTTTAATTTACTAGTTTATTTAGATTCTTTAGCTATGGACCTGACTATATCCCGCTTGGTTAAAATACCGACAAGCTTCTCATCCCTAACAACCGGACAGTAATAGATCCCTTTTTCAATCATCAAGGTGGCAGCATCCTCAACGCTCATGTCCTCAGAAAGAGTAATAATGTCACTTACCATAATTTCCGATACTTTATTTGCCGTTATTTTTTCAATTTCCTCTTCAAAGCGTTTTACACCTAAAGTAAAAAAGCCACTGGCAATGTGAAGAAAAGAAGGCAAGTGAACTTTCTTATCCTGAAAAATAACCCCCTTTTCCTGGACAATGCCTAAAAGCTTGCCTTCAGAATCAACTACCGGAGCTCCGCTTATATGCTTATCAACCATTAATTGAGCTAGCTCATGCACCTCCATGGTCGGTTTAACAGTTACCGGCTCTTTAGTCATTATATCTTTAACCAACATCCAAACCTCCTTTTTAAAGTATAAATATAATAAATTATAACATATAGTATGGTAATTCAAAAGCTCTTGGGGAAATTTATTAATAGTTGCAAGATTTTTTGCTTTCCTTGATAAAAGGCTAAACTATGATATAATTCAACCTATGTTGGAAGAGCAAATTTATCAGGATTACGTTACCGCCCTTAAGGCAAAAGATAAGGCCAAATCGACTTTTTTAAGTTTTCTCCGCTCTGGCTTAAAGAATAAAGCTATTGATCTAAAAAAAGAAAAACTCGATGACGATGAAGTTCTCACAGTACTTAAAAAAGAGCAGAAACGACTCCAGGATGCAAAGGAAAGCGTAGCAAAATCAAGTCGCCAGGATCTCTTAACTGACCTTGAATCTGAGCTAACTCTTCTTAACCAATATCTGCCTAAAGCTATTGCCGAGGATGAACTCATAACAATAATTGAACAGTCTATAGCTGAAGAAAAAGCAGTCTCGATTAAAGATATGGGAAAAGTAATGAAAAGTGTTTTAGGAAAGGTTGGCGTGCAGGCTGACTCTAAAACAGTAAGTCAAATCGTAAAATCTAAATTATCTTCCTTATAATTCTCCTGACCACCCTACATCACCGCTCTGGCCAAGTTCTTTAAATAACTCTTGAACAAACTCTGTAACCGGATGAGTGTTGTTTTCCTTGGCTCTGATTTTCAACTGCTCTAATTTACCGGGCTTATCTATTGCTTTCCTAATTTTTTCCAAATTAAAGTCAATTTCATTATCAAAGTAAAGAAAAAGATCCTTAATAAAAGCATCGGTAGTGTAGTCGTTTAAGTAGTTACTTAAACGCTTCATCTTATCTTGTTTAGCTCCCCGATGAAATTTAAGCGGATCATCGCTTGGATTTTTATCTTGATAGCCCATTACTTGGTAATATTTATGGTACTAGTTTATTTAAAGTAGTATAGGGTGCGGTTTTAAGATCGGACTCATCGGGTAGCCAGTGATGCCAGGCTCTAAGGCTTAAGGCAATTGCCCAGGCTCCATCAACCTCTTTTTCAAGAAGAACATATATACCGGTACCAGATAGATCGCTCCATTGAGCGCCAATATAGACAAGGGCTTGGCTAAGATCTTCATTAAAGCCAACCCGGGAAAAAGTCATCAGCCCATCAGCATCAGGATAGTGAGAATAAAATTTTTCCCACCCGTCTTTGTAGCTAAAAAAACTGTTAATTTCAGCAGGAGAAATAATCTTATAAACTGCTCGCTGGAAAATAAACTCCTCAATCGGATAAGATCCCAAATTCTTAGCTTTAAAATCACTTACTGTTGTATCTTCTAAGCCCACGAGTGAATTTTTAAGATATGATAATTCTTCTTCCAAGTTCTTCTTTTCAACAGCTAAAGCTGTCTCGCCTCTGATAATTATCCGATTTACCTGTTTATAGGCATACCACTCATCTAAGATTGTTGAGTAAATAAGATATTCGCCAGGACCAAAAGTATATTCCGCCAGGCAAACAGAAGAAAACACCAAACAAGAAATTATCACAAGAATTATAGTGTGTAATATTTTTTGCATTATGAATTTAGGCTGGGGCAACTATTACATATTAGTTATGGCTTGCTGCAATAATGGCAGCACTGCTTCGAGCTCATCTTTAGCCATTCTTCCTAATTTTGTGAAGCGGAAATTTTCATTAGCATCCTTATTCTCTCTTGTAATCTGAATCTTTTTAGGACCGCTATTATAAGAATAGACGCTTACGTTAATCCTTGTTGATTTAGACTCCCAAGCTTTGGCAAAAATTTTCTGATCTAAACTACTGTCGTACGGCATAAACCCTCCTTTTTAATAAAATACTTACTTCTTGAAGAAAAACACGTAAATAGGTCTAATCAGTGCAAGCACCATTATAGTAATAAACCATTCCTTCCTTATAACTATAATTTTAGGCGCAAATTTAATAAGCAAAACAGTAAAGCAAAAAGTGGCTATTTCAATTGACTTTAAATCTAAAAAAGTAAACTTTTTTATTCTTTGATTAAAATTGCCAAAAAAACACATAAGCCTCCTTTGTAATATATATTATATTAGCAAACAATAAATTTTGTCAAGACCTATAATAATCACGGCATAAAATGAGTAAAGTAGCTCTCCACGAATTTAATGATTAATTCCTGTTGCTGAGAAGTGATAGAGAAAAATTCTAAACCCATGCCAGGATAATCTCTTGACTGAATTTGCTTATCAGCCAACCACACTACTTTGGCCTCAATTACTATAATTCCCGGGCTGGGTTTAAGATTTATCTGAGTAAACAACACATCCCCAGGATTGAACAATTGTTTTGAACGGATAAATACACCGTCAGCACTTAGATTTATAATTTTTCCTTTAAAAAATGTTTATCAGCTGTTGATTTTCTGCGATACAAGATATCGGCATTAAGTGATATGCGTTTAAATCTTCTCCTCAGCTGCTCTTTGCTGCCGGTTAGTGTCTTCTTGTCATTATCAAAGGCTTTGAGAGCCACTTCTTGAGTATCATAATATTTAAACACCCGGTTTAAGCCGACCAAAGAAAATAACTTCCGTACGGAAACTGGCACCTTATATATTTTTAAATGGGCGTTATGATTAATGATATTCTTATAGACTACAGCAATTAACGATATTCCTACGTAATCAATTACCTTTATGCCTTCGAAATTAAAAACTATATTGGAAATCTTTTTATTAATAACTTTTCCTACTGTTTCAACTAGTTGAGAAGAGTTGATATCAATATTTCCCTCCAAATCTAAAATTACAGCATTTTTCTTCTGGCGTACCTTTACCTTCATACAAATAAGCTTAAAAGTGATATAAATAAGCAGTAATAAGCAAAACTTCTAAATTTTTCCATTATTAAGATTTTCTTAAGAAACTTTAAAGCTACGAGACCGGTAAAAAAAGCAAAAATAAAACCAATTATAATAGTCGATTTAGCAATGTTGCCTCTGAATAAGTTTTGCGCTTCCAAAAGAAATGCTCCGCTAATTACTGGGATAGCAGCCAGAAAAGAAAGTGTAAAAGCATCTTCTTTTTTTACTCCTCGCTTAACCAATCCGGTTATTGTAATCCCGGAACGGGAAATCCCCGGAAAAAAAGAAATTCCTTGCAGGAGACCAATAATTAAAGAATCTTTAAAGCTTAATTCTTTCCAAGTTTTTCTCTCAGGATATTTTCTCAGGCTAAGCAGTATTACTGAGTTAACTAGAAAACAAAAAGCTAATAAGTAATTCTTTGTAAAATACTGAGCGAATAAAAATCGTATAAGAAGACCTATGATGCCAGTAACAACAGTAATGATAACTAAGTGAAAAAACAATTGTTTTTTAAATAAAAGGGGTATTTTTTTTGCCAGAAATACAAAAACAGCAAATAAAGTGGCGGCATGCAAAAAAACAAAAAAGGAAAGTAGACCTTCCTGGTTAGAAAAACCCAGTCTCTGAAATAAATTTTGTAATACAAATAGATGCCCGGAACTGCTTACAGGAAAGAATTCGGTTAACCCTTGCGTAATACCAAGAAAAATAGCTTTTATCAAAGCTAACCCTTTATCTGAAGAAACATAAAAACACAAAATAAAAGTATAATTACTGCTGCAGCAACTATACCATAACCCATCATGCCAGCCTTGTCAGATGGAATCGGATTATCATCAAGAGGAAATGACGGCTGAGAATTAAATGAGTACTCTTTTGGCTTATCTAAATTAGCTGGTTCCGGAGACGCAAACTCTTCTGGCTCTTTCAGTGACTCAGCGGGAGCGGTACTGCTTGGGTCTGGAGGAGTTTCCAGAGTAGGCTCAGGCATTTTAGGTTCCTCTTTAGGAGCTTCCACGCTAGGCTCAGGCATTTTGGGTTCCTCTTTAGGAGGTTCCGGTTGGCTAACTGGCTCGGGAGCAGATTCCTGATCTGGTTCTTTAGCTAAATCATCTGAATCATTAGGCGAGCTAAAGAAAGACTTTTTCGGCTTATCTGAAGCATCAATTGGCTCTATATTTGATAAAGGCTCTTCTTTGTTTAAAGTAGGCTCTTGGACAGAAGAAGGCTCAGCCGGCTTGGTTGGCTTATCTTTTGAAGCACCTGGGACAATCTGACCTTTTTCCGTTTTCATATCATCTAAATACTCTTGGATTAGCTTGCTTTCATTAGGATCAAGACTGCTATTCGCAGCTGGATTAGACTCTGGCTCATCACTTATCGGCTCTGGAGTTTCAGGAAGAGTTGGCTCTGCTGGTTTTTCTTCCTTTTTAGGAGTTTTATCAGAATCTTTAGCTGGGAAATACTCCATATTTTTCGTAGTTTCTTCGGCGGCAGGAACTTGAGGCTCTGCAACTTGAGGTTCCTCTTTATTAATTGGCTCACCGCTATCCTCGTTTAAAGGAAATGACCCTATATCATCACGAGAAATAATTTGCATATCATCGCCTTTATCTTCTGAAGCAGCTTCTTGGGAAGAATCATCGGCCTTATCCATTAAATCACCGAGTAGCGACCTGCACTCATGACAAATGCAAAGGTGTTCCTCTACATCCTTAATCTCATCCTCACTAGCAGTATGCTTAAAATAACGAGGGATTATCTTTTTGACTTCTTCACACTCCATAAAACCCCCTAGTGGTTAAAAAGTAATATATATAATTATTTATGCTAATATAAATAGTATATCAAATCAAAAAAACTATTACAAGCAATTATTTAACTTAGAAGGCAAAAAGGTGCTTTTAAAAGCTTAGCTTTAAACCACCATAAAATGTCCTTTGCGGTAATGGGTAGCCACGTTGCTCTTCATAGAGTCGATTAAGAAGATTTTTAACATCAAACTCTACCTTAGCGTAATCATTTAGCTGATAAGCAGCACTTAGATCAACGGTCCAATCATGAGCTAAACTTAGTGAATTTGTGGCGTTAGTATAACGGCTTGACTTAAAGATAAAATTGCAACCTAATTCTAACTTTTCTATGGGAGAATACCTTGTTTTTAACTTATATAGGTGTTTGGGCCTATAAGCTAAATTGAAGCCGTTCTCATTGTTCCGTGATTCCATATAAGTGTAATTAAGATTAAACTTAAGGTTGTCCCTTAAAACAAATTCTGTCTCTACCTCGGCACCCTTAACAGTGGCGCCGCTAAGGTTTGTAGGCCTCCACCAGAGAGCATCATCCTGGGCCCATTCAATTAAATCTTTAAATTCACTCTTAAAGAAAGTAATATCAGTCTTAAATTGATTAAACAAGTAGGTACTTAAACCCGCTTCGTAAGAAATAGCTTCCTCCGGGTCAAGGTTAGGATTTCCTTCTAATCCACCAAAAATTCCAAAATCCTCAGTAGGCCAATATAAATCATTAAAAGTAGGGGCCCGGAAAGACCCGGCAGCTAGGGCATGTAATTTTATAGTATCAAAAAACCAAAAACTCAAACTTGCACTAGGGCTAAAGTGGTCACCAAAATTAGAATATTGATCCCAACGATTGCCAAACTTAAGAGTAGCATTATTTAGGAAAAAATCACTCTCGGTTAAAAGATCCACTTCTGATTCAAAGTAGAGTCCGTTAACATAATATCTGTGTTTAGCGCTAGTTGAACTATTGAGCCTGTTGTCCTTATAGTCTACGCCAATAGCTGTTCTAAAAATATCAAAGAAAGTCTGTGAAATCTGAGACTCCAAGCCGTAGAGTTTTGTATGATGGACGCCTTTATCAGTCGGGTTTAAGCTCTCTCTAAACTCTAATCTGTCGGAGTTATAATAAAATTTAAACAATATATCCTGGCCCTGGAGTATTTTTCCATTATAAGTAAAGTCAAAATACTTATTAAAAGTCTCAAGCCGATCATCTAGATCAATAAAGGTAGTCGGTCCCGGTGAACCGGTTTCGGCATTGTAATAGCCTCCGGCCACAGCAACACGATTGCGATCATTTATCTGATAACCTAATTTTGTATTAACATTGTGGCTTTGATGGCCGCTATTCTCACGATGCCCGTGAGAAGTTATATAATCATAAGAAATAAAGTAGTCAAAATCTTTAATCTTATTACCATGAGTGATAGAATCTATGTTTGTAGCAAATGAACCATAACGACCTGAAATATTAGTTTCTCCTCCCTCTTTACCGCTCTTGGTAATGATATTTATAACTCCGCCCACAGCACTGGCCCCATAGATATTACTGGCTGGACCACGCAGGACTTCGATTCTGTCGATATTTGATAGGGAAATTTGGCTAAGATCAGTCAGGCCATCACGAGGAGTATTAATCGGCCTGCCATCAATTAAAGTTAAAACTTGCTGACTGGTGCTGCCGCGAGAATGTATGGTACGGACTGTTCCGATTGCCCCATACTCTTGGATGTCGACTGAAGGAAGCAAATCCAGGATTTCAGATATTTCAAGAATCGGCCCGGATTCAATATCCTCTCTAGAGATAACACTTATATTTTGGGTTGCGTATTTATAGGCCTGCTCCAGCTTAGAGGCAGTAATTACAATTTTTCCTAAATCTATATTGTACTTACCAGAATTAAGCGAGTCTGTCTCTTCAGCTAACCCTGAATTCGCTAACAAAATAAAAGAACCAATGAAACCAAACAACTTAAAAACTCTTAACATAAACCCTCCTTTTCTTCTCCCTCGAGAATACTCTGCAAATAGATAATAGACCGGGCTCGCTACTTAAAGTAGATTACCGTTGCGGGGCAGCTAAAAGGGATCTCACCTTCATTTCCTTTATCTATCTGCTTAACATAAATTAACCCCTGATATGTTATAGCCAAAAAAAATACCCCAGCATAAACGCCGGGGTGCACCCTGATTCTTGGCCCGATAAATAAGTTAGATCTTGTTCCTCGCAAAATCTCTTCTTAAAGTCTTTCTGGCAGGTCTTCTGACTTCCCCATTCTTTTAGCGGTCTTCCCATTTTTAAAACAGTGACCCAAAAATGCTAAAAGAAACAATAGGGTTACAGCACCGGGAGTGTTTCCGACTTTCACGGAATTCCCTTTTAAGCTCGTAAGCACCGAAAGCTTGTATTGGTTTGTCAAAAAAGCAAAGGCATTATATCAACGCCTCTATTCCTGTCAACTTCTATTTAAAGCTTGTATTGACACAGCGATATAATGTCTTAAAATGAAAATATTATGACTCTAAATTGGACTTATACTGATAAATTAATTTACAAAAAAAATAATACGAATAAGACTAAAAAGACTATAATCAAAACTATTCGTGATAAGTTTTCACCTAAGTACCACTGTCCTATCTGTGGCTTTTTTGGAATTTTTCTGGTTTATAGTACTGAGACCGGACACAGAAAATATGCTCAATGCCCTCAGTGCATGGCTCTTGAAAGACATCGCTTGCAATACTGTGTAATCAAAAAAATCTTGCAAGGCAGAAACACAGAAGAAATGAGAATCCTTCATTTTGCACCTGAGAAATGCCTTGGAAATATTTTTAAGAATATGTTTAAAGATTATCTTACGGCTGATCTCAAGAGAAGTGACGTTGACAAAAAAGAAGACTTAACAAAGCTTTCTTTCAGTGACGAATCTTTTGATATTATTTTTGCTTCCTGCGTAATGCCCTATATTAAAAATGATAACCTAGCCTTTTCAGAAATAAGGCGAGTACTTAAACCAGAGGGGTTCGCCATCCTTTTTGTCCCAATCATAGGAGATAAAACTATAGAATATCCCCAACCCAATCCTCATGAAGACAATCATATCCGCTGCACTGGATATGATTACTTCCAGCGATATAAACCATATTTTTCTAAAATCACTGTGTATTCCAGCAGCGACTTTGATAAAAAATATCAGTTATACGTTAATCAGAATCGAATGAAATTCTCAAAAAAAGATATGCCCTTGCGTCCTGCTATTCGTGGCAAAAAATACCTAGAATTCGTGCCCGTCTGCTACAAATAAAAACTAAAAATATCTTTAGTTGCTTTGGTCAGCTGAATTGAGGTGGAGATTTTTAGAAAATGCCCCCACCCCGACTCGAACGGGGATTTCAGCCTTAGGAGGGCCGCGCTCTATCCTGTTGAGCTATAGGGGCGAAGATGAATACAAAGTAAGCAGTGTTCATAATTTACTATGAAAACTCAGGGAAGGATTTATTTGCAAGAACTTAATACTTAATTAAAGAGTAAATCGGGTATTTGTTGAGTTTCTTCCTACCCTTAAGGTCAGTCAACTCAATTAAAAAGATAACACCAACTATTTTTCCATTTAGCTTCTCAACCAATTTCACCAAAGCTCCAGCAGTTCCACCGGTAGCCAGCAAGTCATCGAGGACAAGGACTCGGGAACCTTTAGGAAAAGCATCACGGTGCATTTCAAGAGAATCTTTTCCGTATTCTAGAGAATAGGTATGCTTGTAAGTCTTTGAAGGAAGTTTACCCGGTTTTCTGACTGGCACAAAACCGCAACCCAATCTATAAGCTAAGGCTCCGCCAAAAATAAACCCTCTTGACTCTGCGGCTACGATATAATCAATCTTTTTATTCTTTACCGAGTTGGCCAGCATATCAATTGCTT
>CAJXAF010000030.1 GCA_913050175.1 uncultured bacterium | reverse complement strand
GTTCGGAGCTTACCTTGGCTGTTCTAAGAAAATGAAGACCTTTCTTATTAATTCTTGCCGGAGTTTTATCTATTCAACTGCCCTGCCGCCGGCAATTATTGCCGCTAATCTAGCTAGCTTGGATGTGGTAGAGCAGGAACCCCAAAGAAGGAAGACCCTCTTAGAGAATGCAGATTTTTTTCGCAAAGCCTTAAAAGAAAAAGGCTTATCTATAAAAGGTTCATCTCAAATTGTTCCTTTGATCTTAGGAAGTACCAAAAAAGCAGTTTCAATGAGTCAGGAGTTATTAAAAGAGGGGATTTTGGTTTTTCCCATAAGGCCGCCAACAGTACCAAAAAATCAAGCTCGCTTGCGTTTTTCTTTAACTTATAACCACAATAAAGAAATACTTAAAAAAGTAATCAATCAGATAAGCAAAATTTTATCATGAAGCAAGATTTTAAATTTATTGATCGGGGCAAAAAACATATCCTGGTATTAATTTATGGCTGGGCTATGGATGAGCGGATATTTAGTACCTTAGATTTAAATTTTAATTATATTTTACCTCTTTCTTCTATTAAAAACTCTTTTGAGAAAGACCTGTTTGATTACCTCAATGAGAACGATTTCAAAGACGTCTCTCTCCTCGGCTGGTCTCTGGGTAGTTTTTTAGCAGTTAACTTCGCAACGCAGTATCAGGATTTAGTAGATCAAGTATATTTAATTAGCATAAGAGAAAAGTACGATGAAGATAAAATTGGCCAAATAAAAGAAATGCTTAAAGAAAATAAAAAAGCATATTTATATTCTTTCTATAGTGAGTGCCTTAATGATTGCGGGGCAATTAATTGGTTTAAGAAGAATTTACTTAAAACTTATATTAAAGATTTTTCTTTAGAATCTTTATTAAAAGGCTTAGATTTTTTAAAAGAATTATCTTTGGATAAAGAAAAACTCTTAAAAGTAAAAAAACTAAAGATAATTAACGGCAGCCTCGATAGAATAGCACCCCTGGATGAGGTTTTAAGATGGAGAAAGGAGTTGGGGGAGGTTAAGTTTACAGTAATTGATGGTTGTGGGCATGCCCCATTTTTATTAAAGGACTTTAATAAGTACTTATGAAAACCAAAGACAGAATAAGAAGTAATTTCTCAGCCGCAGCCCCATATTATGATCAATATTCCCTCATACAGAATAAGGCGGCTTGCGATTTAATTTCTAAAATTAAGGATAATGGTTTCTTAAAAATTTTAGATATTGGCTGCGGAACCGGAAATTTTACTAAGTATCTCCAGGAGAAATTCCCTAAAGCTAAAATAACAGCCTTAGATATTTCTAAAGAAATGGTGGCTCAAGCTAAGGATAAGCTAAATCTTGGGAGCCTGGACTTTATTGTTGCTGATGCCCAAGACCACTGTTTTAAAGAAAAATTTGACCTCATTAGTTCAAACGTAAGTTTTCAATGGTTTAAGAATCTTGATAAAACTTTAGCGGGGTATAACAAGATTTTAAACTCGCAAGGGTCAATTATGTTTTCTATTTTTGGACCCGATACATTTAGCGAATTACAATTTACTTATAATCAATACTTTAAGGAGTCCAGGCTTGATGCCAGCAACTTTTTAAGCAAAGAAAATTTAAAGGCCATTATAAAGAAATATTTTCCTGATTTTAAAGTAGAAGAAAAAAATTATCAGCAAAATTTTGATAGTTTGCTAAAACTCCTTAAAAACATAACTTATACCGGAGCCGGGGGCTTAAGTTTAAAAAATAAGAAACTCTGGACCCATAAAACCATTTCTAAATTAGAAGAGATTTATCTTAAGAAATTTAAAACAATCAAGGCAAGCTACCAGGTATTCTTTGTTAGGGCTAGGAGATGAGATCTAAAAAAGCAAAAGCCTTATTCGTGGTCGGCACTGATACCGGTGTAGGAAAAACTATTGTTAGCGGTCTACTCGGCCGCTATCTTAACGAGAAAAAGATTTTAACAACTACCCAGAAGTGGGTTCAGTCTGGCGGTGGGAATTTTTCCCAAGATATTGCTAAACACCTGCAATTGATGAGAAAGCCAAGAGCTTCTATTAAACCCTACCTAAAAGAAATATCTTCCTATGTTTTTAATTTTCCGGCTTCACCCCATTTAGCTGCCAAAAGAGAAGGTAGAACAATTTCTCAAAGCCGAATAAAGAAAGATTTTATGAGTTTATCTAAAGAATTTAACTTTACTATTGTTGAGGCCTCAGGAGGAGCCCTGGTACCGTTTAGTAAACGTAAGCTCTTAATTGATATTGCTAAAGATTTAAATTTACCGGTATTAATAGTGGCAGCTAATAAATTGGGAGCAATTAATCACACGCTTTTAACTATTGAAGCTTTAAGATTGCGAAGAATGAAGATATTAGGAGTAGTCTTTAATAATCTTAGTAAAAAAACTGACCTTGAAATTGTAAATGATAACCCTAAAATTATAAAGGCTATAAGCAAAGTAAGCATTTTAGGAACTCTCCCCTGGCAAAGAGATAAGCAGAAGTTATATAGGGCTTTTAAGCCTATGGCTAAAAAAATATTAGCTAAAGTAAAGCTATGAATAAGTGGATAAAAAAAGATTTAACTTATAATTGGCATCCTTACACCCAGATGAAGGACTGCGCTAAATCGCCGCCGATTCTTATCAAGAGAGCAAAAGGAATAAAGTTATACGATGATAAGGGTAGGGCTTATTGCGATACAATTTCCAGCTGGTGGTGCAATGTCCACGGCCATAATCACCCTACGATCAATAAGGCTATTAACAAGCAGCTAAAAGATTTTGGCCATATTCTTTTTGCCGGCTTTACCCATAAACCAGCCATTAAGTTAGCTGAAAAATTAATTGAAATTACTCCCCCTAACTTAAAGAGGGTATTTTTTTCTGATAATGGTTCAACTGCGGTTGAGGTGGCTTTAAAGATGTCTTATCAATACTGGCAGAATAGCGGCCATAAAGATAAAAATAAATTTGTTTCTTTAGATTATGGTTATCATGGCGATACTATTGGCACGATGAGCCTTAGCGGTGTCGATTTATTTAACCGGGTATTTAAACCTTTATTCTTTAAAGCTTATAAGTCGCCGTCACCCTATTGCTATCGCTGTCCCCAGGGTAAAGAAAAATCGAGTTGTGCTATAGAGTGTATTAAGCCTTTAGAGAAATTATTAAAGACTAAGCATAAGACTATTGCTGCCTTTATAATTGAACCTTTGCTTATGGCAGCCGGTGGGATGATTATTTATCCTCCCCAATATCTAAAGCTGGCAGCTAGACTTTGTAAAAAATATAATATTCACCTTATCTTAGATGAGGTTGCAACAGGCTTTGGCCGAACAGCTAAGATGTTTGCCTGCCAACACGCAAAAGTAGAACCTGACTTTATCTGTGTTTCTAAAGGTATAACTTCCGGATATTTGCCGATAAGCGCTACTTTAACTACTAATAAAATCTATAGAGCTTTTTATGCTGATTACCAAAAGCAAAAAACTTTTTATCACGGCCACACCTATACAGCCAATGCCATTGCTTGTGCCGCAGCCCTAGGTAGTATCGAAGTTTTTAGAAAAGAGGATACTCTAAACAAGGTAAATAAATTAGCTCCTTACTTCCATAAGAGGCTGGAGGAGTTTAGAAAATTACCTCTAGTCGGCGATGTTCGCTATCTGGGCATGGTGGCAGCTTTAGAATTAGTTAAAAATAAGAAAACAAAGAAACCCTTTGATTTTAAAGACAGAATCGGCCAAAAGGTGTATAAACAGGGCCTAAAGCAAGGGCTCATTTTACGACCCCTGGGCAATATTGTCTATTTCTACCTACCTTTATGCATTAAGAGGACCGAGCTCGATCAGATCTTAGCCAAGACACTTACCCTCATAAAAAATCTAAAAAAATAAGTTGACAAAGTAAGGGAATGTACTATAATTTGATTTTGAATTTCAATATCAATTAGATAAGTATGAAAGCAGAGCGGGCACATTTTTTTAATTTTTTAAAGGAGAAAGGTTTAAAGTTAACCCAGCAGAGGGAGACGATTCTTAATGCTTTTCTCAAAACTGAAAAGCATGTGAGTGTTGAAGACCTCTATAATATTGCTAGAAGGAAGGATTCAACTATAGGCCAGGCGACTGTCTTTCGCACTCTTAAGTTGCTGGCTGAAGCTGAGATTGCAAGCCACGTCGATATTGGTGACGGCATCAGGCGGTTTGAGCATAGGTATAACCACAAACACCATGATCACCTTATTTGTCTTAAGTGTCATAAAGTTATTGAAGCAGTTGATGAGAGTATAGAACAGAGGCAAGAGGCTTTGTGTAAGAAATTCTCTTTTCAACCGGTTTCACATCGTTTAGAGATTTTTGGGGTTTGTAAGAAGTGTAGTGGTAAGGTAAAGAATTAGTATCTAAAGAAGAAATTTTTTTTCAGATAACATTGAAATTGAATTTCAAAATCATAAAGTAGTAAAAGTGAACCTAAAAAAAGTATTTGCATCCCTATTGTGTCTTTTAATTTTTGTTGCAAGTTCGGCTAAAGCCGATGAATTGAGCCAGATAAAACAGCAGATGAATGCGATGAAAGCAGATTACGAGGCCCAAATAAAACGGCTTTTAGAAAGGGTCGAGGCTTTGGAAGAAAAGCAAACCAAAGAGGTTGCTAAAATTAATGAAAAAATCGATAAGAGCCTAATCGATATTGATTACGTAGGAAGATACGAAGGACCTTTTAAAAAAGGCGGATTGGTAATCGATAATCCGGCCGGGTTTGGGAAGATAAGTTTAGGCGGCTATGCTGATATAGAATTTGAGAATTTTCAAAATAGAGACTCTAACTTTGATCAACATCGCTGGATTATTAATCTGGGAGCGGAACTGGGTGAGCGTCTGCGATTTTATTCTGAATATGAGATAGAGCATGGCGGCCCTGATGCTTCCGGCGGCGGTGAGGCAAAAGTTGAGCAAGCCTGGATAGATTATTTAATCTCTGATTGGATTAATTTCCGGGCCGGAGCCCTCTTAGTTCCTTTTGGCAGGTACAATTTATACCATGACTCAGACTTACAAGATTTAACTGATAGGCCTTTGGTAGCCAGGAGAGTTATCCCTACAACTTGGACTGAATCAGGCGTAGGTTTTCATGGCGGGTTTAATCCAAAATTAGGTGAGTATGAAGACCTATCCTTAGATTATGAAGTTTATGTCTTTAACGGTTTAGATGATGGTTTTTCTGACACTGGTTTTCGCAGTGCAACCGGCAGCTTAGGTGGTGATAATAACAATAGCAAATCAGTTGCCGCCAGACTCGCTATCAGTCCTTTCTTAGGTCATGAAAGCGGCTTAAGCGGCTATCATGGTAAGTACAATAAATTAGATGACCGTATTAGCGGGGCAGCTTTCGATTGGCTCTCAACCTTTGGTCCTTTAGAATTAGTTGGTGAGTATGCTTACTTTGATGTTGACCAACCCCCGGCTACTGATATAGCTGAAACTTTAAAAGGTTACTACATACAGGCTAATTACCACTTTTGGCCTGAATTTTTAGATAATACCTTTTTAAAAGAAGGTTTTGACGATCCTCAGCTTACTTTAGTGAGCAGGTATGGTTGGGTTAAAATTGAAGATGATTCCGATGCCGGTGTGGGTGACAACGAAGAAAGCAGATTTACTTTAGGGCTTAATTATAGACCAGTGCCTAGTTGGGTCTTTAAGCTTGAGTACCAGTGGAACCGGACTGAAAATGAGAGCTTGGAAAGAGGGGACAATGATGGCTTTATGGCTTCGGTAGCCATGGGATTTTAATTAATGCTAAGAGTTGTTTTTAGAAAAAAGGCTTTTCTCTTTTTACTATTAGTTTTAATTACTAAGGCAAGCTATGCTTTTGTCTACTCCAGTAAAGACCAGGTGCTAAAGCAAGTTTTTGGCGATGATTACACCTTTGAAAGTAAGGTTATAAAATTAACTGATCAAAAGCGTGAAATAATAGAAAAGAGGTTAGGTTATCCCCTTAAAGAAGAGTCCTTTACCTTTTATATTGTTGATGAAAGCTATGCCACAGTTGTAAGTGATCACAATAAATACGGCGTAAATCAGATCTTAGTAATTATCACTAATCAGGGAATTGTAAGACTAGTTTCAGTATTAGAAAGTACAGACCATAAAGCAGTTAAGGTATCTCAGAAGAGGTTCTTAAGGCAATTTAAAGGTAAAAGCTCACTTGATCTTAAATGCTTAGGAGGCGGAGTTCAGGCAGTAACCGGGGCAACTGTTTCTTCTAACTCAGCTTTAAAAGCCGTGAAAAAAGCCTTAATAGTCTGGGAGGAAGCCTTTTAAAAGCTTAACAAATTGCAATCACTAAATAATCGACTATAATATAAACGCCTTATGTCAAAAGAGAAAAAGATAGCTATTGTTGGTTCACCTAATGTAGGAAAGTCTTCCATCTTTAATAATTTAAGTGGACGCTATGCTACTGTGTCTAATTACCCCGGAACCACAGTTGAGTTATTTAACTCTCACATCCATATTAAAAACTACCAATGTCAGCTAATAGATACACCGGGTATGTATTCTTTCCTACCTTTAAGTGAAGAAGAGGCTATAGCCCGGAGGATTCTTCTTGATGATAAACCCGATGTTGTTATTCACGTAGCAGCAGCTAAAGATTTAGACAGGTCCCTGCCTTTAACTCTACAACTTATTGAAGCTTCATTGAATGTTATCTTAGTGGTAAATATCATGGATGAGGCAAGTAAACAGGGTATGGTAATTGATATTGATAAACTGCGTAGTAGCCTGGGTATTGCAGTTATCCCCACTGTTTCTATAAGAGGTTCAGGGATAAAAGAGCTCAAAGGAGAGATCCTAAGAGCATTAGAAAAAAAGGATACACTTAAAGCAGCGGGGAGTTTAAATTTAGACTATCCCTTAATTATTAAGGATGAGATAGATAGCTTAACCAAGGCTCTTAGTAAGAATTACCGCTTATCAAAAAAACTTATCAGCACCCTGCTTTTACAATCAGATCCTGAGATAAAGAAAATCGTTAAGAGAAAGGAAGAAAGTAAAGACTTTGAAAAGATAAATAACCTTATTGAAGAAGCAAAAGAAAAATCAGCCCAGCCAATTGAGTATATTATAAATATGGCTCTTAAGGAGAAGTCTACTCAGGTTATCTCCCAGGCAGTTAAGGAGAAGAAAAAATCCAAGAGTTCTACCGCTAATTTTTTTGAAATGCTAACTCTAAAGCCAATTTTTGCTATACCTTTATTAATTCTTTTTCTTTATTTTGGAATTTATAAACTTGTAGGCGAATTCGGATCAGGTACCTGCGTTGATTTCTTAGAGAGTGTAGTTTTTGAAGGCTATATTAACCCCTTCTTTATTGCTATTTTTGACAAATTAACTAATATCGAATTAATCAAATCTCTTTTTGTGGGAGAATATGGGATTATCACTTTAGGGTTTCGTTATGCTGTAGCAATAGTACTGCCGATTGTCGGTATCTTCTTTTTTGTTTTTAGCTTTGCCGAGGATACCGGTTATTTACCTAGAGTCGGGGCAATGATGGATAGGTTATTTAAGAAAATTGGCTTAAGCGGCCGGGCAGTAATACCCATGGTTTTAGGACTTGGCTGCGATACTATGGCTACCATGGTAGTTAGGATTTTACCCAGTAAACGGGAGAGGATCATTGCTACCTTTCTTCTCTCTTTAAGTATACCCTGCTCAGCTCAATTAGGGGTGATCATGAGTGTGCTTTCTAAGAGAGGTCACGTTGTTTTTATTTGGTTTTTTACCATAATGATTGTATTTTCCTTTACCGGATTTTTATTGAATAAAGTCTTAAAGGGGAGAAGGCCTTCATTTAATATTGAGCTTCCGCCTTTGCGTTTGCCGCGGATGAACAATATTTTTAGAAAAACTTACATTCGTCTTAAGTGGTACTTTAAAGAAGTATTGCCGCTTTTTATCTGGGCAAGTATCTTAATCTGGGTAGGCCAGCTTACAAAAATCTTTGACTTAATAGTGTCAGGCTTAAATTTACCGCTTAAAGTTATTGGTTTGCCAAAAGATTTATCAGATGTTTTCTTATTCGGATTTTTTAGAAGAGACTATGGTGCTGCCGGGCTCTACGATTTGGAAAAACAAGGCCTCTTAACTACGCGTGAGATTCTGGTTGCAGCAGTTGTCTTAACTTTATTCTTACCCTGCATAGCTCAGCTATTAATTAACATTAAAGAGCGGGGGATAAAGATGGCAATTACTATATCAGCTTTTATCTTAGTATTTTCCTTCTCAGTTGGATTTGTCTTAAATAAAGTGTTATTAGTAGCAGGAATGCAGTAAAATGATATTATAAGCTTTTAGGAGGTAATGATGCAAAAATTAACTGATGCTGAAGAAGAGATCTTAGAGTCTTTGTGGATAGAGATAAAAGAAAATAAAAAAATACCTGATTTAAAAATTATTAAGGATGAGCCGGCCCTACAAGGATTAATTAGTAAAAATTTTCTTAAATTGGACTCTAAAGATTTACTTACCAGTACGGGTTTAAAGGAAGCTGAGTTGTGTGTTCGTCGTCATCGCTTGTCAGAGAGGCTGCTGGCTGACCTTTTTGCTTTAAAGGACCCCTTACTCCATGAAGCTGGCTGTAAATTTGAGCATGGCCTTCACCATGGCCTTGAAGATAGTGTTTGTACTCTTTTAGGTCATCCTAAGAAGTGTCCTCATGGTTTAGCTATACCTGCGGGTGAGTGCTGCCGGAGGTTTGAGAAGACACCCCAGAGATTAATTGTCTCCTTAAAAGAGCTTGATCCCGGTGATATAGGTAAGATAAGTTATGTCAATACACATGATAGCCAGATCCTTAACAGGCTGATTTCTATGGGTATTCTACCCGGCAGTCAGATTAAACTCTTACATAGATTCCCTTCTTACGTATTTGAGATTAGCAATTCTTCTTTTGCAATTGATAGCGATTTAGCCGAAAATATACACGTACTTTTATTGAATAAAAAAGCACCAGCAGACAAGAAGCATAAATAAAAGGAATAAAATGAATGTTAAAATTGATGTTAAGTTTTTAGAAGGTGATAAGTTTGAAATTGCTACCGAGGATTCTAATGTTATCGCCTACATTGATAAACCCAGCCAAGACTACTTGCCAAAAGGACAAAATCCTCTCCAGATGTTTCTTTCTGCAACCGGAGGCTGCGTGGGTGTATATGCTAAGCGCTACTTAAAAAGACACAATATAGAATTTAATTCCCTTACCGTTAGTGTAAGTGCTGACCTTTCAAAAGACTCTCCTTTAAGATTAGTAAATATTAAAGCCGGCGTTAAAACTGATGCTCAGCTAGGTGATAAAAAGGAAGTCTTTGAAAAGTTTATCCGTGGCTGCCCAGTACACAACACTCTTATCAATACAAAAGAAGTATCTATAGTCCTGGAATAGCTTCCCCCTCTATCTTTTTATTAATCTCTAAACTTGTAAGAATTAGACAATAGCGATAGAATTCTAGTATAATATTTCCATAGCTTTTTTATTAAGGAGGCATTTATTTATGAAGTATATACTAGCTATAGATCAAGGTACAACTGGTAGCCGGGCGGTTATTTATAATAAAGGAGGCCAGAGGGTAGTTAGTGCCTACCAGGAGTTTGCTCAGTACTTTCCTAAGCCGGGTTGGGTAGAGCATGACCCGAATGAGATTTTTAAAAGCGTCAATTCATCGGTTCAAAAAGTTCTTAAAAAAATTCCTAAAAATTCAATTGCTGCAATTGGTATCACTAACCAGCGGGAAACAACTTTTATCTGGGATCGTGATACAGGAAAACCAATCCATAAAGCCATTGTCTGGCAGTGCCGGCGGACGTCCTCAAGGTGTGAACAATTAAAAAAAGACAAGACCTTTGTTTCTTTAATCAGAAAGAGGACCGGTCTTCCTATTGATGCTTATTTTTCAGCAACTAAAATCGAGTGGCTTTTAAAGAATGTACCCGGAGCACTTAAAAAAGCAAAAGCCGGACGGCTTTGCTTTGGTACTTCTGATTCCTGGATTTTGTGGAAACTAAGCCGGGGCAGTATCCATGCAATTGATTATACCAATGCTTCTCGAACCATGCTCTTTAATATCAATACCCTTAGCTGGGATAAAGACATTTTAAAACGATTTAAAATACCTAGGCAAATCTTACCGCAAGTAAAACCCTCATCCGGTATTTTTGGTCAGACTGCTAAAATCGGTAAACTAGGCGCCGGTATAAATATTTCCGGAGTAGCTGGGGACCAGCAAGCAGCCCTTTTTGGTCAGGTCTGTTTTAAGCCGGGAACAATGAAAAATACTTATGGTACTGGAAGCTTCATCCTCCTTAATACCGGAAAAAAAAGAGTTGCTTCAAAACATGGTCTGATTACAACTCTTGGTTGCGGGTCCAGAGGAGAGCCGGTATATGTACTTGAAGGAGCAATTTTTATTGCCGGAGCGGCTATCCAATGGTTACGTGATGGCTTAAATGTTATTAAACAGGCAGCCGAGTCTTCTAAAATCGCAAAATCAATCCCTGATTCAGCCGGTGTATATTTTGTTCCGGCTTTAGTTGGACTCGGTGCTCCTTATTGGGATCAAAATGCCCGGGGCAGTATTTATGGTATTACCAGAGGAACTAGTAAACAACACTTAATCAGGGCTGCTTTAGAAGCTATGTGTTATCAAACTAAAGATGTCTTGGAAGCTATGCGCCGCGATTCCAATTTAAAAATTTCTTCTTTAAAGGTTGATGGCGGAGCTGTTAGCAATGATTTTTTGTGTCAATTTCAAGCTGATATTTTAGGAGTCAGAGTAGTAAGGCCAAGAGTAGTCGAGACTACTTCTTTGGGCGCAGCTTATTTAGCTGGTTTGGCAATTGGCTTTTGGGCAAATTCAACCCAGATAAAGAAGTGTTGGAAAAAGAATAAAGAATTTAAGCCTAAGATGAGTCGGAGGAAAGCCTTAAGTTTATATCAAGGTTGGCTGGAAGTAGTTCAGAAAACCTTAACTAAGAAAGCATAATGTACGATATAGGAATCATTGGTGGTGGTGTAGTTGGCACGGCAATCGCCCGAGGGCTTTCCCGTTATAAGTTAAATATTGCTCTCTTTGAGAAAGAAGAAGAACTGGCTTTTGGAGTCTCTAAGTCAAACAGCGGCATTATCCATCCGGGTACACAAAATTCACCTACTTCTTTAAAAGGAAAGTTATGCCTGGCTGGTAATAGGCTGATAAGAAAAATATCTAAAGAATTAGGAGTTGATTACAAAGAAGTCGGTGAATTAATAGTTGCTTTTAACCAAGACGAACTGGCTAAATTAAATAAGCTTAAGAGACAAGCTGAAATTTTAGGAGTTAGGGGGTTAAAAATAGTTAGCCCTGGTTGGTTAAAAGATAACGAGCCTAATTTAAATAGCCAAGCCATAGCTGCTCTCTATGCACCTACTGCTGGAATTATCAGTCCTTACCGCTTAGCTTATGATTTAGCTGAGAGCGCCTTAAGTAACGGGGTTGAATTTTATACATCAACCAAAGTAGAGAGCATTATTAAGCATGGCAAAGACTATTTTGAGGTCGGCACTAACAAAGGAGTGTATAAGACAAAGTTTCTAATTAACGCCGCTGGTTTATTTTCTGATGAAGTAGCAAATTTACTAGGCATTAACGATTTCTCAATAAAACCGCGTAAGGGCCAGGAGTTTATCTTAGATAAGAAGAAAGAGTACTTAGCTAACCACTTAATTTTTCCCTTACCGACAAAAATATCTAAGGGAATTTTAATTATAAAAACTTCTGACGGCAACCCTATGATTGGGCCGACAGCAGAAACTGCTAGAGATAAGTATGATTTATCCACTTCCGACCAAGGTTTAGCTAAAGTCTTCGATAGTGCCAGGAGATTAATCCCTTCTATAAAAGAGGAAGATACCATTGCTTATTTTTCTGGTTTAAGACCGGTTGCCGGAGATGATTTTATTATTCGTCATGAAGACAAGGTAGGAGGCCTTATCACTGTTGCCGGGATTCAATCCCCGGGGTTAACAGCTGCTCCGGCGATTGCAATTCTTGTCTGTAATTTATTGAAAAAGAATGGTTTAAGTTTAAAGAAAAAACTTAAATTTACATCCACACGAAAAAAAACAACCAATCTCTTTGCTTTAAAGCCTGATCAGGCGAAAAAACTTATTAAAAAAGAAATTGGCTATGGAGATATCGTTTGTCGCTGTGAGTTGGTTTCAGCCAAAGAGATAAGAGATTCTATTCGCAGGGGCGGAAGAACAATGGACGGGATAAAGTTTAGAACTAGGGCTGGGGCCGGAAGGTGTCATGGTGGTTTTTGTACTACCAGGATTATGAAAATTCTGGCTAAAGACTTAGATAAGCCTTTGTTGGAAATTACTAAAAAGGGCCCGGGTTCAGAGATTATTAAAGGTATAAGGAATAATGATTAAACGTGATTTAGTAGTTGTTGGGGCTGGGCCAGCTGGTATGGCTGCAGCTATTTCTGCCTATAAAGCCGGGGTAAGAGATATCTTGCTCTTAGAAAGGGAGCAATTTCTCGGTGGGGTCCTAAACCAATGCATACATACCGGTTTTGGTATAGAGTACTTTAAAGAAGTCTTAACCGGGCCTGAGTATGCCGGTCGTTTCATTAAAGAACTTAAAAACCTGCCTGAAATCAATCTAAGCTTAAGGTCTTTTGTTATAAAGCTTAATTGCGATAAAGTCTTAACTTTTCTTAAGCCCGGTCAAATGGAGCAAGTAAAGGCAAAAGCAATAATAATGGCTACAGGCTGTAGAGAGAAAACTAGGGAAATGGTTCACATTGCCGGCTCCCGGCCATCGGGAATTTTTTCAGCCGGTTTAGCCCAGAAACTTATTAATATCGAAGGAGTCTTACCCGGTAGAGAAGTGGTTATTGTTGGTTCCGGTGATATTGGTTTGATCATGGCCCGGCGCTTTACTCTTGAGGGTGCCCAAGTGAAAGCAATTATTGAAATTAAAGACAGGACTTCCGGGCTACTGCGAAATGTAATTCAATGCGTTAAAGATTACGATCTGCCTCTTCTTTTTAACCATAAAATAAAGAGAATTTATGGCAATCAGAGGGTTAAAAAAGTTAGCCTGGCAAAAGTTGATAAAAATTATAATGAGATAAAGGATTCAGAATTTTTTATCGACTGCGATACGGTTTTGATATCTACCGGGCTCATTCCTGAGAATGAACTTATAGAAATGGCAGATATTAAGATAAAATCTGAAGATGATTTAAATAAAACCTCTCTGCCAGGAGTATTTGTTTGCGGAAATTCTTACAAGGTCTACGACTTAGTAGATTCTGCTACTAAAGATAGCCAAGAGGCCGGTACTATGGCAGCTGAATATATAAGGAGCTTAAATGCTTAAGAAATTAATTTGCATAGAGTGTCCGGTAAGTTGTGAGCTTCTAATAGAATTAAGCGACGGCAAAGTCATAAAAATAGAAGGCCATAAGTGTGATAAGGGCCAGGAGTATGCTAAGTCTGAAATTGAGAACCCTCAACGCATAATTACTTCTACAGTTTTAGCTGAAAAACTATCTTTAAAAATGGTACCAATTAGGAGCGATAAACCTATACCTAAAGATAAAGTTCTTCCGGCAATTGAAGCCATAAAAGAAATTAGGATAAAAGAGCCGGTCGCCCTTGGCCAGGTCATAAGAGAGAATTTCCTAAACCTAGGGGTTAATTTAATCGCAACCCGGGATGTCTCTTAAGTTCTTTTTACTCATTTAAAAAGATCAGTTCCGTCACAGGCGGCTGTATTTAAATTATCAAATCCTTCCCGGCAGGAAGAAAATTTTAAATTCTCTCTAAGCGTTATTTCACTGACATTGGCAATAAGTTCTTTACGCAGGACTTTTGGTAAGTACCAGTAGCCGGATTTTTTTTCGCCTCGTTCCAAGTATAGCTTTTTCCAAAAAAGTTCATTCTCCTTAAAAACCCCTGTCATCCTTTTAAGATTATCACCTCTGGCCTTGTAAGTGGAGGTGATTACCTGAATTGCCGAAGTTTGTTTTATTGCCTTGATTGTATCTTCTAACTTTTCAGTAGTCAGGGGATAGATTAAAGGATCAAGTCTTATAATTACAGGCATATGTTTAGCCAGCTTGCTGGCTGCATTCAGGCGTTGGCTGGGACTGGGAGCTTGTGGTTCTAATTTCTTAGCTAACTTTTCATCTAAAGTTGTAACTGAGATTGAGACAATAATTTTTTTAAATTGTTTTAGGAGGTCAAGATCTCTGAGTATAAGGTCAGATTTTGTAACTAGGTTAAGTATCAAATCATAATTTTTTAGAATTTCAAGCATCTTACGGGTGAGTTTTAATTTTTTCTCTAAGTGCAAATAAGGGTCAGATGAGTTTGCTATGGGGATAATTGATCCTGCTGGGATCTTCTTTATTTGGCGCTCTAATTTTTTTGTGAAGTCTTTTTTCGGCCGAGGGTTAGAGAAATCTCTAATATAACTCCAAGCATAGCAATATAGGCAGCCATGGCTGCAGCCAGTATAGGGTGAGAGGCTGAATTTAGCCGGGCAGGTACAAAGTTCATTCTTCCAGGGGTCAAATTCGGTTATTAAGCTCATCGCTAGGTATTTTATGTTAAGGGCGGATTTAGTCAATATTAGAATTATTGATTTAGCCCCAAGCATTTATTTATGCTATAATACTACCTCAATTGGAGGTTGATTTATGGGAGATTTATCCTTTAAAGCAGTTATTTTTGACTTAGATGGGGTTGTTACCAAGACAGCTTTAGTCCATGCTGTTGCCTGGAAAGCTGCCTTTGATGAGTACTTACAATTGCGCCAAGCCCGAGATAAAGAGCCGTTCGTTGAGTTTACCCACCAAAATGACTATCTTCCCTATGTCGATGGCAAACCTCGCTATCAGGGGGTAAAGAGTTTTCTTGAATCAAGGGGTATAAATATTGATTTTGGCGATCCAGCTGATAATCCAGAAGCTGAAACTGTTTGCGGTATTGGTAATCGCAAAAATGTTAAATTTAGAGAGGTTCTCCAAACTAAAGGGGTAGAAGTCTATCCTTCAACCATTAAACTGATAAATGAACTTAAAGCCAAGGGTATAAGGATTGGTGTTGCCTCGTCCTCAAAGAATTGTAAGTATATTTTAGAGTCAGCCAAGATAGAGGATCTCTTTGAAACCAGGGTTGACGGAGAGGTCTCAGTCCAGCTTGGGCTTAAAGGAAAGCCAAATCCGGATATCTTTGTAAAAGCAGCTGAAAACATAGATAATCAACCTAAAGATGCAATTGTGGTAGAGGATGCCTCAAGCGGTGTTGCTGCCGGTAAAAATGGAAAATTTGGTTTAGTTATTGGTATTGCCCGGGAAAATAACCGTCAGGATCTTCTCGATAACGGGGCTGATATAGTAGTAGAAGATTTAGAAGAAACCAGCTTAGCTAAAATAGAAGAAGAGTTTGCTAAAAGAATAAACAGGTAAGAGCA
>CAJXAF010000029.1 GCA_913050175.1 uncultured bacterium | reverse complement strand
CAGCAGCCTTAATTGCTATTGATGAAGGCAAAATTTCTCTCCAAGAAAAAATAGTTATTAGGCGCAAAGATATCTCTGGTGGCTCCGGGAAACTAAAAGCTTATAAATTACCCCATACTTTAACAGTCAAAGAGTTGTTAGAGCTCATGATTTCAATTAGTGATAATACAGCCAGCAATAAAATTATTGATATTCTTGGCTTCGACTATTTAGAGAAGGCTTTTAAAAACTTGAAGCTGGAAGATACTGTTTTAGCCAGAAAATTAATGGACTTCTCTTTAAGGGCAAAGGGTGTTGAGAATTACACAAGTGCCTTTGACGTAGCCTTTATTTTAGAAGGATTGTATAACCATAGTATTGCCAGCAAAGAGCTTTGTGAATTAAGTTTAGGGTTTTTGAAAAATCAAAAAGTAAAGGATCGCCTGCCTAAGCATTTACCAGAGAACATCGCTCTTGCACATAAGACCGGCCTAGAGAGGGGTGTGGTTCATGATGCCGGTATTGTTTTTACTGGCAGCAGCGACTACCTTATCTGTGTATTGGTAAAAAATGAAAGATCTTATTCAAAGGCTAAAAAATTTATTGCTCTTGTTTCATTATTAACATATAATCTATATCATTAAAATAATTTAGAGGGGGTATTAACTTGTTGCCAGCAGTCCTACCATCAATTATAATCATTGTAATTTTTTTCTTTATAGTTAGGGTCGCTACTGTTATTTTGAAATTAACCGGTATGGATGAAACAACTGCACGTTTCCAGGCAATTTCAGCATTTACCGGTACTGGTTTTACGACCAAAGAAGCCGAGACCATATTAGAGGATAAGATCCGAATAAAAACCGTAGTCGTTCTTATGGTTTTAGGTAAAATTGGTATTGTCTCAGTTATTGCCGGTTTATTCCTTTCTTTCAGCAAAGATACCATGCACTCAGACCTCTGGAAGGCTGTAATAGTTTTAAGTTCGATCTTTCTTCTTTACAGGCTTACAGCTTTGAAAGGTTTTTCTCGTGCTTTAAATAGAATTATTGAAAAAAGTATAATTTCCCGGGGGATAATAAAGCAGAGAACCTTAGAGAAGCTATTTAACTTGCCTCAAGGCTATGGTCTGGCTCAATTAACAATTGCCGGAAGCAGTAAGGTTAATGGCTTGTCTTTATCTGAGGCTGGTTTTAATAAGAGCGATATATTAGTTCTTTCGATTGAGCGAAAAGATCAATTAATGTCTTTTCCTCATGCCAAAGACATTATAAAAAAAGGCGATAAATTACTGTGTTACGGGTTACTTGAGAATATAAAGTCATTCATTGCTTAATTTTCAAGATAGATTAAACTAAAATAAGGAGAGAATATGATTGTTTCAGATTACCTGAAAGAAAAATTTTGTCTTATGGAGCTTAAATCCGAAGATAAAGCCGGGTCAATAAAAGAGATCGCTGAGGTGCTGGCCAAAGAAAATAAAATCCAGGATAAGGAAGCTTTCATAGATGATGTTTTAGAGCGGGAGGAGCTTGGTTCAACCGGAATAGGTAATAATGTTGGTATTCCTCATGCTCGCACCAATGCTGTTAAAGGTTTTGTTATTGGCTTTGGCCGCTCAATTAAGGGAGTAGAGTTTAAATCTTTAGATGGTGAGAAAGTTAATTTAGTTTTTCTTATGGGGGCTGATCCGGCCGAACTAAATTTATACCTGCGTATTTTAGCAGAGCTCTCAAAATTACTAATGGATGAGGCCTTTCGTAAAGCGCTCATAGAAGCAGATTCTCCTTCCGATGTTATTGGAATTATAAAAAAATACGAAAACTAAACATATGCAAGTTAAAGATGCCCTAAAAATGGAAGTAATTAAAGTCAAGCGTTCTTTGACTCTAAGAGGTATGCTTAAGCTATATAAGGATTTTCACTCTCATCCGGTAATACCTGTAGTTGATAAGGAAGATAAACTTATTGGAGTAGTATATCCAGAAAATCTTTTGGATATAATAAGGCCACCCCAAGCTAAGCTATTTCGAAATATCCCTTTTACCGAGGTCGATGAAAGTGCCTTTGACCTTGAGGTAATACCATCAATGGGTGAGTTGATTATTGTTGATGATATCATGAACAAAAGCTTTCTTTCTCTCAAAGAAGACATCTCCCTTAATGATGCTTATAAGTTTATGCACTTACACAATAAAGATAGGCTTCCGGTAGTCGACAGTCAAGGAAAACTGGTAGGTATTTTAGGGATTTTTGATATAGTTTGGAATATGTTCAAGATAAAGAAAATAGTATAACACTCCTTTCATGGCAAATAACCCCATTTTAAGCCTGGCTTTTGTTTTTATACTTAGTTTTTTGTCAGCCCGTCTGGCTAGAAAACTAAAACTTCCCACTATAACTGCTTATGTTGTTTTGGGTATATTGCTTTCACCAAACTTATTTAATTTATTGTCAGCTGAATTCATCGAGGCATCTGATTTTTTTTCAAATATTGTTTTAGGCATGATTGCTTTTAGCCTTGGTGAGAGTTTTTCCTTGAATATGCTGCGAAGAGTCGGCCGGGCAGTAGCGGGGATATCTATTACTGCCTCTTTGATTCCCTGGTTGTTTGTGACTTTAATAACTTGGATATTGTTTAAGCAGCCATTTCCAATTGCCTTATTGTTTGGTGCTATCGCTTCAGCTACGGCTCCGGCAGCGGTTGTCACAGTTACCCAGGAATATAAGAGTAAGGGAGATTTTACAGATACTTTGCTTGGAGTCGTGGCAATTGATGATGCTTGGGCATTAATTATATTTGGTTTATCACTAGCGGTAGCTAAATCGTCTCTTAACGGAGACACTAATTTCATTGCCATTACCAAGGATGTATTAATGGCTCTCTTAGAGATTTTTGGGTCTCTGGTTATCGGTGTTATTACAGCCTTTATTTTTAAAAAATTTTCTTTTCTTATAAAAAATCCCAAGGATAGATTAATATATACCTTTGGTTTTTTAGCCTTAACCATTGGCTTATCAATTGCTTTTCATTTTTCTATTCTTTTAGCCTGCATGGCTTTAGGGGCAATATTGGCAAATACTAATAATGGAAGTTCTGAATTTTTTGATTCCTTGCGGGAAGTAGAAACGCCGCTATACTTAATATTTTTTGTTTTAGCTGGAGCAAGTTTAAAAATTTCAGTTTTGAGTGTGGCAGTCGGCTTAACTCTCTGCTTTATTATTTCACGAACCGCAGGCAAGATTTTCGGAGCATACCTGGGAGCAAAGATTGTTAATTCATCTTCGAAAATAAAAAAATATATGGGTTTAGCACTTACTCCTCAGGCTGGTGTGGCCCTAGCTTGTGCTTTAGTAGTCAAGCATACTATTGGCGGAGTTTGGGGAGATAAAATCCTTACTATAACTGTTGCTAGCACAGTTGTATTTGAGCTTTTTGGACCTTGGATTACAAAATATGCTTTAGTTAAAGCCGGCGATGTCACTGAGGAAGATATTGCTTAGTTAAGCTGCCGGATTTTTTATCTATAATCTTCATATAGAGTCCTATCTTTTAGTTTTGATTTTTATTAGGCCAATGGTATAATTCTTATATTATTTTATTTCTAATATAAGGGGATTTAGCCATGAGTGAAGTCAAAGTCATAGATATAGTCAGTAAAATCGAGACTTTTATTGAGCAGAGAAAGTATAGTGAAATAAAGAAGCTTTTTGGACTTCACCCCGAGGATATTGCTGAGATAATTACTTCATTAAAAGAATCAGCCCATAAATTACTGGTTTTTAGACTAGTTCCTTCAGATAAGGCTATTGATGTTTTTGAATATCTTTCTACCGAAGAGGAAGAAGAGATATTAAAAACTTTAAGCAGCCAGGAAATCAAAGAAATCTTAAACTACATGTCTCCTGATGATCGCACTGAGCTTTTTGAGGAGATGCCTGCAGAATTAGTTAGAAAATTTATAAATCTGTTATCTCCCCAAGAGAGAGCTATTGCCAAAGAGATTTTAAATTACCCCGAGGATTCAGTTGGCCGTCTGATTACTCCTGATTTTGTACAATTATTTGAATCAATGAGTGTGAGTAAGGCTCTAGATCATATCCGCAGTGTTGGCATACAGAAAGAGACAGTTTACCATTGCTATGTTCTTGACCAGGAAAAGAAGCTTATTGGGATAGTATCGCTCAAAAACCTGGTTCTTTCACCGCCAACTGCCATAATATCAGAGATAATGTTTAAAGATGTTATTAAAGCTACAGCAAATACTGATAAGGAAGATGCGGCTAATATCTTTAAGCGTTACGATTTATTAGTTCTTCCGGTAGTAAATGCAAATAATAAACTTTTAGGTATAGTTACATTTGATGATTTAGTTGATGTTTTAGAGGAAGAGACTACAGAAGATTTTGAAAAAGTTGCTGCAGTTGTACCTGTAGATAAGCCTTACATGGAAGCAAGTTTTTTTGAGCTTCTCTGGAAGAGGAGTTTCTGGCTCATTCTGCTTGTAATTTTAGAATCAGCATCTAGCCTAGTTATGAAGAGTTATGGAGGTTTTATTGAAAAGTGGATATCGCTGACATTTTTTTTACCAATTTTAATTGCAACCGGCGGCAATGCCGGTACCCAGTCGGCAATGATAGTAATCAGATCCTTAACTACAGGCGATATAAAAGTCAAAGATTTTTTTAAAGTTGTATGGAGAGAAGCCTTGCTTGGCGTATCTATAGGAGCTATTTTGGCTATCGTAGGGCTTGTCAGGGTTTTGATCCAGGAAGATAGCAATTGGCGCTTAAGCTTTTCTGTAGGCATTGCTATGGGGATTACAGTTATGTTTGCGGCCGTAATTGGAGCCGCTTTACCAATAATATCTCGAAAACTTAAGCTTGATCCTGCTCTGATGAGCGGACCTTTAATTGCTACCATTGTTGATGTGGTAGGCATTTTTATATATTTTCAAATTGCCTTTATGATTTTGCGCTAATAAATGTTAAATAAAATAAAAAATATAGTTTCATGCCTAGTGCTCCTTATTTGTCTTTTCCTTTTGAGCGGTTGCGTAACGGTTTCTAGTCAAAAAGATAAGGCTGGATTTTTTAAATCAGACTATATAAAACTTGAGACTTTTTGTCGGAAAAATAACTTAACCTATGACTTTGACACTATAGATGATCTGATTTCTCTCCACAGCCAAGACAAAGAGATAAAAGTTCTTCTTAACTCATTGGTCGGGGTTTTAAATGGTTCACCGTTTAAGTTGGATAAACCGCCTATCTATTATTCCGGCAGTATCCAAATTCCCAGCCAGCTGGAAGATTTAATTAAATCTAGGAAGTTTATAAGTTTTAAACCGCTCTACTCTATTAAAAAAATAGTTATTGATCCTGGTCATGGAGGTAAGGATCCGGGTGCGATATCGCGACGAGGCCTGAAAGAGAAATATATAAATTTGATAGTTGCTAAACTTCTTAAAACCCGTTTGGAAGCTGAGGGCTATAGGATTGTAATGACCAGATCAACCGATACCTATCTTACGCTTGGGCAAAGGGTTGATGTGGCTAAAGCCAACAGTGCTGATTTATTTATAAGTATTCATGCAAATGCTAATCGTTCAAGAAAGGTTAGCGGTGCTGAAATTTATTATTTATCATCATCAAGACTTAATAGTCGTAAAAGAGCGTCAAAACTGTCTAAGACTAATACATTTTTTAAAAGAAGAGTGCCTACAGACGCAAAAGCTATACTTTGGGAAATGGTGATTAGCAAAAACTATGGATTTTCCGTGGAAATGGCCAATATCCTTTATTATAATTTTAAAAAACTAGGGCTTAAGGTCAAACCGGCAAGAACAGCACCTTTTTATGTCTTAAGGCATGCCTATGTGCCTTCAATCCTAGTTGAAATGGGCTATTTAACAAATACTAATGAAGAGAAAGCTCTGCGTAAGAAACATTATCAAAAGCAGATAGTTGAGGCTATTACTCTTTCAGTTAATGCTTTAAGTAAGACATATAGCGGCCGAAACAGGACCTACGTGCATTCTCGATAAATTATCTTATGAATAGCAAACCTATTGGTATTTTTGATTCTGGCCTAGGTGGCCTTACTGTTTTAAAGGAGATAAAGAGTTTATTGCCTAAGGAGAATATAGTTTATTTTGGTGATACAGCTCGTCTTCCCTATGGAAATAAATCTAAATCAACTATTATTAAATTCAGCACCGAGAGTATATTATTTTTATTAAAAGAAAGGGTTAAATTGGTGGTTGTTGCCTGCAACACTTCTTCTTCGCTGGCTCTTGGGCACCTTAAAAATATTTTTAAAATACCGATTATCGGGGTTATCGAAGCTGGTGCAGATAAAGCTTTAACTATTAGCAAGAAGCGAAGAGTAGGAGTAATTGGCACCAGGTCTACGATTGAAAGCAAGAGCTATCAATCCTATCTTCGCAGAAAAGATAAAGGACTAAAGGTTTTTTCTAAAGCCTGTCCGCTGTTTGTTCCTCTGGTAGAAGAGGGCTTAAGGAACGGGCCCTTAGTTAGAAAAACTCTATCTTTGTACTTAGATACTTTTAAAAAGAGTAAAGTTGATGCTCTTATTCTCGGGTGTACCCATTACCCGCTCTTAAAGAAACCAATTGCTTCTTTCTTAAAAAATACGATAATTATAGACTCAGCAAAAGAAGTAGCAAAAAAGACTAGAGAGGTTTTAATAAATAGTAATTTAGAGCGAGGCGCTAACAGGAAAGGCCTGGCAAAATACTTTGTTACTGATGATGGCAAATCATTTAGTCAGTTAGCCAATTTATTTTTAAAAGAAACAATCAATAAACCAAGAAGAGTAAATGTATAAAATAAAAGTGCTCTCATCTTTTAGTGCCGCCCATTTTTTGCGTGAATATAAGGGTAAGTGTGAAGCTCTTCACGGACATAATTGGAAAGTTGAAGTTATGGTTGCAAGCTCGGAGCTTGATAATTTAGGTATGGTTATTGATTTCGGAGCAATTAAGAAGATTGTTAACGAAAGGCTCAAAAGCTTTGATCACGTTTTAATTAATGATATTGAATACTTTAGAAAAGTAAATCCAACCTCTGAGAATATGGCAAAATACTTATTTGATCAGATAAAGGAAGACCTCTCCCAATTAAAGTGTAATGTCAGCGAAGTCAGAATTTGGGAGACCGACACATCTTGTGCTGTATTTTCAGAATCAAATTAATAACTCATGCTCAAAAAATTAAATAACAGTAATAAGGCTATAATTTTACTTTCCGGCGGCGCCGATTCGGCAACTACTTTGTATTTTGCTAAAAAAAATGGCTATAAACTTCATGCTCTAATTTTTGATTACGGACAGCGACATAAGAATGAAATTGCCTCAGCAAAGCAAATAGCTAGGATTAATAATATCGATTATACTCTTCAAAGAATCAATTTGTCTTGGGCTAAATCAAGTCTTACTAATAAGAGGATAAAAGTTACCAAAAGAAGGAATTTAAGCTCAAAGAAGATACCCCTTACTTATGTATCGGGGCGAAATATTATTTTTTTAAGTTATGCGGTATCTTTAGCTGAAAGCATTGGGGCAAAAAAAATTTTCCTTGGTGCCCACATTCAGGATTATTCTGGTTACCCTGATTGTCGTCCTGAATTCATTAAATCTTTCCAGAAAACTGTAAATTTTGGTTTAAAAGAAAAAGGTTTAAGTATCCAGACGCCCTTAATAAGAAAAAATAAAAAACAGATCATTAAAATGGGGCTAAAATTAGGTGTTCCCTTTGAGAATACTTATTCATGTTATCAGGGAAAGAAAAAGCCGTGTTGTGCGTGTGATAGCTGCAGATTTAGAATAGCTGCTTTTACTCAATTAGGCTTAACCGACCCGCTCTTACTTAAATCGCAAAATTGATATAATGAAAAAACCTATCCTAAGAGTTTTTCTTGTTTTAGTTTTAACCTTTAGTACTTGGCTTGTCTATCCTGATTCTGCTCTCCAGTTGCTGGCAAAGTGTAAAGAGGCCTTAGCTGAAATCAAAACCGTACAGCTTAAGGGCAAAACCATAACCGGATCGATTGATATAACCTTTGAAGAAGGTGCGATTGATTACGTTAATAAGTTTTTCGTTGCTATCGACAAAAAGGATTCAAAAATTTTGAGCTCGATTTACTATAAAGATAATCATACCTATCTATTTGACTCTGACTCAAATTCCTGGTTTAAATTTGAGAAGGGTTCAACTTTTGCTTCGAGTTTTTTTGATAAAGCCAAGATTTTCTCGGCCTTTCCCGATGACCCCTCAGGAACTGGTTTCGTTATTACTTTTGCCGGTGAGGAGGAGATTGAAAATTTAACTTGTTATCGTATTCAAAGTAATATTTTTGATCGCGAACTTGCAAAGCTATATATCCAGAAGAATCTTAATAGATTTGTCCCTGAGGAAATAGCAGACCTTTTAAGGCAAGATAAAGCAATGCTTAACAGTTATCTGGATACATATACTCAAAACCCAGTATCAATGGTCTGGTTTTCAAAGGATTCTTTCCTATTGGTAAAGGTACTCACTAAGTATCGCCAAATAATAGGTCCGGATGAATCTATTCCCATTCAAAGAGAAATAGTGTATTATGGTCACAACAAACCGGTTAAAGGGGAAATCCCCCAAGCGGCGCTGGAGTCAGCAGCTCTTTCAACCGATGACTTTAATTTAGGGCAGTAACTTATATATGAAGGCAAGAATTTCTGAAATATTTAAAAGTATCCAAGGTGAAGGCCTGCATCAGGGCCAAAGCCAGGTATTTGTGCGCTTTTTTGGTTGTAGTTTCGAGTGCAAGTATTGCGATACTAAACTCGATGCTTATCATGAGTATACTGCTGAGGAAATACTTGCCCAAATAAATACCTACCCTGAATCTAGATGTTTGTCGATAACCGGAGGTGAGCCCTTAGAGCAGGTTGATTTCCTAATTGATTTTTTTAAGTCTTTAAAAAAGCTAGGCAAGACTATACACTTAGAAACAAATGGTATCTTGTATAGAAATTTAGCTAAAGTTATCGACCTCATAGAAGTTATTGCCATGGATTTTAAATTATCTTCTTCAACCGGCATGAAGGATTATTGGTATCCGCATCGAGAGTTCTTAAAAGTCGCAATTGCAAAAGATGTATTTGTTAAGGCGGTGATAACTAACGCTACCTTAACTGACGATATAAGGATAGCAGCAGCAGTAATTAAGGAAGTTAAACGCGATACTGTATTGATTTTGCAACCGGAGAATCCTTTCGAAGATGAGCTGAAAAGAAAATTAGAGTATTTTAAAAAAATCTGTCAAGAGGTAGCAATTGACGTAAGGATACTGCCTCAACTGCATAAAAGGTTAGGTGTTAAATGAATCTTATGAATACAAAGAAATTAAAGTCAGAGGTTGAAAAGATAGTTGCCGAATCCAGTTTTTGTATTAGAAAAGACGTTTTTAAACTTTTAAAGAAAGCTTATCGACTGGAGAAAAAGCTAAAACCAAAAAATGCTTTAAAACTAATAATTGATAATGCGGTTATTGCTAAGAAAAAGAGCCTGGCAATATGTCAGGATACAGGTCTGCCAATAATTTTTCTTGAAGTAGGAAAAAACATATCAGTTAATTCAAAAATTATTGAAGCCATTAAATTATCAGTAGAGCGAGCTTATAAGAAGAATTATCTTAGGCCATCAATAGTTGATGCGGTTAAAAGGGGTAAATCATCCTATACTGGTGCACTCCTACATATTGATTTTGTATCAGACTTAAAGGGCATGAAGATAGCCTTGCTACCTAAAGGTTTCGGCTGTGAGAATAAATCTCAGCTTAGGATGTTTAACCCCACGGTTGATATATCTGAAATAGAGGATTTTATTATCAGCGTTGTAAAGAAAGCTGGACCTGAGGCTTGCCCGCCGTTTGTAGTTGGTGTAGGTATCGGCGGAACATCAGACACTGCCCTTCTCTTGGCTAAAAAAGCTTTTCTTGGGCGTATAGACTGCCTAAATAAGGATAAAGACTTACGGTTAATGGAGAAGCGACTCCTTAAGAGGGTAAATCTATTAAAAATCGGACCGATGGGCTTGGGAGGGAGCACTACTGCTTTAGCTGTAAAGATTGCTAAAGCTCAGACCCATATTGCTGGTTTGCCAGTAGGTGTCAATATTAGTTGTCATGCGCTCAGGAGTGCATTTATAAATATTAAACTTTAGCTATTTTTAATTGTGATTAAAGTAATAATAGTGTTTTTATTTCTTGCAGTTTTTGGTTTTTTTTCCCATGCCGAAAACATTGTTTTTAAGTCTGGAAAAATTATTTCAGCTCCTATAGTTGAACAATCAGCTGACTCTATTAAAGTTGACATAGAGGGGGTTGTACTAAGATACTATTTTAACGAAATCGAAAGTATTGACGGTAATCTTTTATCCTTTAATTCTGATGAGATCACTACTAGCGAGTTAGAGGTAAGTAATGACAATGAAGTTGATTCAGGTCTTTGGTCGAAGTGGTTTGATGAGAGCGGTGCCCGTGAGTACATAGGTCAGACTCGCCAAATAGATCATGTTTTTAAAAAACGCTTCTTAACTATATCTGATATGCTCATGTCGGTTTCAGAAAATGAAGACCCCGATATGGTTAGTGAGGTTATTGATAGAATTCGCGAGAAACACAATCCTGTATTTAAGAAAATAAAAAATTTATCCCCACCAGAGGACTTCCTTAAATACAATGAAATATTAAATAAAGTTTGTGAAACTATAACTCTTGCCGAAGAAGCCTTATTAAAGGCTGATCCGGGAGCTGTGAAGGCATATCAGCGTCAGGCTTTATTGCTTATAGTTGCTTCTTTAAAAGAGTTAAGAAATATATACCTGGAACACTCTGCTCCTAGTGATATTTTAAACGGTCTTGATTCAGTAATTGTTTACTATAACAATCTTTTAGGAAAGATGAGCTAATAAAGGGGATATTCCATGAATAAAATATCAAAAGTAAGTGATTTTAAAAAACTATCAGCTGGAGACGAAGTGCAATTTTCAGGTGCAATCTATACTGGTAGGGACCAAGCTCATAAAAAGCTAGTTGAAATTCTAAAAGCAGGTAAAAAAATGCCTTTAGATTTAAGGGGGAAAATTATTTATTATTGTGGTCCGACTGCAACTAGGCCTGGTCATAAGATTGGTTCTTGCGGCCCAACAACTTCCCAGCGTATGGATAAGCTTACAGAGCCACTATTAAAAGCTGGTTTATCTGCAATGATAGGTAAAGGTCGTAGGGCCAAGAGTGTAAGATTGGCTTGTAAGAAATACAAATCTGTTTATTTTCTTTCTCCCGGTGGCTGCGGAGCTCTCCTAGCCGAGAGAGTAACTTCAAAGAAAATCATCGCTTTTAGCGAATTAGGTCCTGAGGCTATACAGAAACTAGAAGTAAAAGATTTTCCTCTCATTGTCGCTATTGATACTAAAGGGAAGTCAATCTATTCTGATTTATAAGATATTTTAGAAAGGAGTAAAATGAAGCGTGGTGACGGTAGAGGGGCCCAACAACTTAGAAGATTAAATTTCCAGCGTAATTTTATTAAATATGCTGAAGGGTCATGTTTGGTTGAGGTAGGCAATACTCGAGTAATCTGTACAGCTAGTGCTGATAAGAATGTACCCTATTTTTTAAGAAATAGCGGCCAAGGCTGGCTGACTGCAGAGTATAGAATGATTCCTCGGGCTACTCATACTAGAACTTCACGTGATAAGGTATCAGGTCGTAATATGGAAATACAGCGCCTTATCGGAAGGTCACTTAGAAGTATAATTGATTTAAAAAAAATTGGTGAGAGAACAATTTGGATTGATTGTGATGTCATCCAGGCTAATGGCGGAACCAGAACGGCCTCAATCACGGGAAGTTTCATAGCCTTGGTAGATTGCATGAATAAACTTTATCGTCAAGGTGAGATAAGTGAGCTAGGTATAACAGATCTTTTGGGTGCGATCAGTGTAGGCAGTTGGCAGGGAGAGCCAATACTTGACCTTACCTATCTTGAGGATTCTCAAGCCGATGTTGACATGAACGTGGTCATGAAAGCATCAGGAGAATTTATCGAAGTCCAGGGAACTGCTGAGAATGGTTCTTTTTCTGAAAGTGATTTGCAGTCATTTCTTGCTTTGGCTAAAAAAGGCATCAAAGAAATTATTGATACCGAACGAAGCTTCTTTAAAGATATTTTACCTAACCTATAATCAAAAAACATCCAGCATATATTTTTAGGTACTACCAATAAGATGAGACTCATTGTAGCTACAAGGAATAACAATAAATTAAAAGAGATAAAACAGATTCTAAAAGATCTTGATTTAAGAATCATTTCTTTGGAAGCTTTAAGAAAAAAAATTCGCATAGTTGAAAACGGAGAGACTTTTCTTGAGAATGCCGCCAAAAAAGCTTTGGCAGTATCAAAGGCCTACCCCCGTGACTATGTTTTAGGTGAGGATTCAGGCCTGGAGGTTGATTATTTAAATGGTGCTCCCGGCATTCGTTCAAAGCGTTATGCCGGCAAAACCGGTAGTCAGAAAAAAAATAATAGTAAACTCTTAAAGGCTCTAACAGGAGTCCTTTCTTCCCAGAGAAGAGCGCGTTTTTATTGTGGGCTTGTTTTAGCAAAAGCAAACAAAACAGTTAAGGTTTTTAAAGGAACACTTTCCGGCAGAATAAGCATGGAGGCCAAAGGAGATTCTGGTTTTGGTTATGATCCGGTATTGTACTTGCCGGGATATCAAAAAACAGTTGCCCAACTGAGCTTGGCAGAGAAGAATAAGATAAGTCATAGAGGCAAGGCTTTTAGGAAATTAAAGGGATACTTATCAAAATCAATACCAGCCTAGCCAAGGATAATTAATCTTCTCTAGAGAAATCGTAAAAATCAAATTTCATCCAAATTATTTGACAAATACCTGATTTTGCTTTATTGTGGATAAGTTATGCCTAGAAAAAAGAAAAGAAAAATTCGTTGGAATCGCAGGAAAAAGAAACATAAAGGCAGAAAGCCCACTCTTGGTTAAGAGAACGGCTTAGTCCTAACTATGGCTTTTACTGCCTAATTTTTAATCCTATGGGTATTATTGAACGAGTACGCGAGGATATCAACACAGCCTTTAAGGAAGATCCGGCTGCCCGGAGTACCATATCGGTAATATTGTGCTATTCGGGTTTACATGCGATTTGGTTGCAGAGGATATCCCATTGGCTCTGGGGAAAAGGGTGGAAAACTTGGTCGCGAATAATTTCGCAACTGGGAAGATTTTTTACCGGAGTGGAAATTCATCCCGGTGCAAAAATAGGCCGTCGTTTTTTTATTGATCACGGCATGGGTGTTGTAATTGGTGAGACAGCTGAAATTGGCGAGGATGTTTTAATTTATCAGGGAGTTGTCTTAGGAGGGGTCAGTCAAGAGAAGACAAAGCGCCATCCTACAATTGCCAATAAGGTTGTTATTGGTGCCGGAGCAACCTTGCTTGGTCCGATAAATGTTGGTAAGGGGTCAAGGATAGGAGCCGGGTCAGTCGTTATTAAAGATGTACCTGAGAATGCTACGGTAGTTGGTGTACCGGGCAGAATAGTTTTACCACCGGCAAGTAAAAATATTAGTGGTGTTGACTTAGATCATAACAAGTTACCCGATCCGGTTATTCAAGTGCTACATAGGCTAGAGAAGAGAATTAAAGAGTTAGAGGATCGCTGCAATATAAGGCACGGGTCATAACGAGAAAATAATATGAGAGTATTAGTTACTGGTGGAGCAGGTTTTATTGGTTCTAACGTGGTTAAGATATTGGAAGCTAAGGGTGCAAAGGTTATTGTTCTGGATAATTTTTCTCACGGTAGCTATAAAAATTTAATGGATGTAAAAGCCGAGGTGATTTGCGAAGATATTCTCAGCGAAGACATTTTTAAGAAATTACCAAAAATTGATGGCATCATCCACGAAGCCGCTATTACTGATACAACTTTAATTGATAATACAAAAATGATGACTGTTAACTATAACGGTTCTAAAAATATTCTTAATTTTGCCCTTAAAAAAAAGATACCTTTTACTTATGCTTCAAGTGCAGGCGTATATGGCGAGAGCAATCCGCCCATGCGTGAGGACAAAGGGCTTATTCCGCACAATACCTATGCTTATTCAAAATATATTTTTGACTGCCACGTTCAGAGTCTTTGGGCTAAAAAGGGAACTCCTTCGATTGTAGGCCTGCGTTATTTTAATGTTTATGGTCCCAGAGAATACCATAAGGGTTTAGCTGCCAGCATGATTTATCAGCTTTTTTTGCAGATGAAAAGCGGTAAGAGACCGAGAGTTTTTAAGTATGGAGAACAAAAAAGAGATTTTATTTATGTCAAGGATGTAGCTAATATAACTGTTAAGGCTCTTTTTTCCCGAAAAAAAGCAATCCTAAATGTCGGCACAGGAATACCGAGAAGCTTTAATGATATAATTGCCGGCCTAAATAAAGTTCTTAAAAAGAACCTAACCCCGGCTTATTTTAATAATCCTTATGCTGATAAGTATCAAAACTTTACTCAAGCTGATACCAAACTCTTGAAGAAAACATTAAATACTAAAGCCAAATATACCTTGGAAAAAGGTATCTCTGATTATCTTCAAAAACACTTGCTATAATATTTTAGATGAGTAATTAATCAGTCTCTTCCCAGTTACGGTTAAAGGGGTTGGAAGCTAGTATATTAAGGTCTTGGCAGTTTTTCTTAATCTCATCCCAGGCTTGTTTTGATTCTTCATCAAGATCGTTAGGATTAAATCCGGGAGCATTGACTATGCTTTCCAGAGATTCTTTCAGGGTGCATCTTTTACAGAGTTCATCTTTTATTTCCCCTAAAGATATAAACCAATTATCACACTTTTGACAGAGGGTAGATTTTTTAGTGATTCTTATATCAACCCCTTGAGAGTGAGCTGGCAAAGAGAGGCTAGCCAGGCCTAAAATAAAGAGGACCATAGAGGTTGTCAGCGTTTTTAGTACTTTTTTTCTTATTGTCGACGTTTTAATCATTCTGTTTAGTCCTTAATTTATAGCCTAAATGGTTTATTATAGCTAAAAAAATTAGATATTTGCCTGAGGTGTATTACACTAATAAACCATTTTTTCAGGGTCAAAGCAAGGTAATTTCAGTGAAAAATTGTAAACGTTTTGAGGCAAAAAAGTTAAAATTAGACAAAATTTAGGCCGATTCCTACGAGCTATTTTGGACAATTTTACCAAGTTTTTAAGCCTTTTTTTAATTCACAAAAAAAACTTGACAAAAAAATTATATTGTGTATATTACTCAAGTATAAATACTGCTAAGCTGGTATTTCGGAATGGGTTTCTGTAAGCTTGAAAATTAAATAGAATTATATAAAAAGCGGAAAAGTAAGTTCTTCTCCGGAAGGCTTTCTTTGCGCTATTTTGCTCTTTGAAAGAAGACCGTTTTAATATATGCCTTTGGAGGGTTTGATCCTGGCTCAGAGTGAACGCTGGCGGCGTGGATTAGGC
>CAJXAF010000028.1 GCA_913050175.1 uncultured bacterium | reverse complement strand
AAAGGTCTGGCAAGAACAAGATTGCCTGCCAGAAAAAATAGACCCCAGATAATTGAGATCCAACCGACTTGAGATAGAGAACGCGGTGATTTTATATCAGCTAAAGCAATAAAGCCGTGGGCTATAGTCAAATGCACAGCTCCGATAATAAAACAAATATACATCATAAAGTCCTGATTTGTACTGCTAAAACTATTAATCTTATCGATAACCATACTATTAAATAAAGGAGATTGAGCTATTTTTTCAAATCCGAACCAAGTGCCGGTAATCGCCCCCCAGATAAGAGTAGAAATACTTAAAACATACATAAGGGCAAAAGGCTCAGGCGGAGCAGATTTTGCTTTCTTCCTGGCAAATATAGTTAGGCCTAAGAAAACCAATCCATAGCCGGCATCTCCGATAAGCATGGCAAAAAACAAACTAAAAAAAGTTAAAAACCAAAAACTTACATCGAACTCATTGTATCCGGGAACAGTGCCCATAAACTTAAAAACTGGATTAACCATCTTAAGCCACTTAGGAGTTTTAATTAAGGTCGGGACTTCCTCGGGATTATCAGGATCCTGACTTATTAAAGCCCAGCCATGTTGCTTTGCCTGTTTATTTATCTTCTCTACTGACTCTTCGGGACAAAAACCCTGCAGGCAAGAAATGCCCTCTTTATGTGCCATGCCAAAACGGACATTGGCAAATTCAAGATCTTTTAAGAGCTTGTCTTTATATTTAGAAAAAGCTGACTTGTAAACTGATAGCCCTAGCAATCTTTTATTAATACCTTTCAGATGGCTGTTTGCTGAAGCAACTTTTTTTTCCAAATTATGCCTACTCTCCTGAGGAATTTCTATTTGAGGAAAATCTAAAGACTCATCTTTGTTTCGGCTGACTAAAGCAATACAAAGATCTTTTTTTACTTGTTTTACTATAAAAATATTCTTAGCTTTATCTATATTTTTAAAAGCAGCAATGTTGCAAGTATAAACTTTAAGAAAAATTCCGGCTTCTTCCAAATCTTCTAAAGAGTGTTGGCAGACATCTCCCCACTCCTTAAACCAAAGAAGTTTCTTTTCGCTCTCGGCTAAACTGCTCTTATAATTCTGTCTTTGCTCACCTAGGGAGAGAATTTCTTTTTCATAGGAAACTAGAGTTTTCTTCTCTAGCTCTTGATCTTTTTGCTCTGCATCTCCTAAAATTGCCATAGCCTTATTAACCCCATTTAGCCTATGTTCTATAGAAGTTATGTAATCAGCCTGCGGCAATTGCATAGAATTTATATGTAAGAGTCCCAGCTTACGCAAAGAACCTACAGTATGACTAGCATCTTTTTCGCTAGTTAAAATTGTGATTTTTTTCATCTTAACTATCATACGCCGGCAATAACCTTTTTTCTCTCCAATTTAGCTTTAGCAATTTTTCCTCTTACTACTTCTGCTGTTTGAACTTCACCTAAATAAATCTGGATGGTGCGGATGTTTTCTTTAGCTTCCGGTATTTTTATCTTCTCAAATAAATTTACCCTTTGGGTAGCTATTCTTAACTCTTCTTTTAATATGGCTGATTGTTTATGAAGAATGATTGATTCAGCTTTAAAAGCCATTGTCTGCTTTAAGTCTTCTATGGCTCGATCAACCCATAGAGGTGTAAGCATCAGATCATAATCTTTTTGATCAAATTCAACACTTTCAAATATCGGTAGATCAATCCCGGCTACATTGCCTTCGGTAGTCTTAACTTCTTTTAATTTTAAATACTCATCTATTGATGTTTTTTCAGCAAATAAATCAACCCAGGAGATAATCGCATTACGCAAATTGCCGGCTTTTTGAGCAACTTCTTTAATCGCTCTTTGCAGCTTAAAAATCTCCATCTGCAATTGCTTTTTCTTTAAGATCAACATGGGAAGGTAGCGCTGGAATCTTTTTAAAGCATCCTTCTGTTTCTTTAATTCATTTTTAGTTAATCTTATTTTTGCCATGTTTTTAAATTACTCTTTTGCTTCTACCTTATCTTTTGGCCAAAATTCATCGATTAAGTCAGAACGAAAATTTGTCTCTTGAGGACTAAAACACTCAGCTAAAATCTGCCAACCTTTATCTAAGGCATCTTCAAGAGATATCTTAACTGATAAATCCATCATTTGAGACTCAAACAAAACACCGTACTTTAAAAGTTTTTGATCCCAGTCGCCCATACGAAAACCCATAGCTCTTTTTTCTTCGGTTTCTTTATATTGGGCATAGAGTTGAATCATGCCATCCATGATTGCCCGGTGATCTTTTCTGGTCTTATCATTAACTTGTTGTTTTAAGCGGCTTAAAGAACCGAAAGGTTCAATTCTTCCCCCGCGCAGATAAAACTGACCTTCGGTAATGTAACCGGTATTATCAGGAACCGGATGAGTAACATCATCTCCCGGCATAGTGGTTACAGCCAGAGTTGTAATTGAACCGGCACCTTCAAAATCAACTGCCTTCTCATACCTTCTGGCAAGCTGACTATATAAATCACCAGGGTAACCTCTATTGGAAGGAACTTGTTCCATAGTTATAGCGATCTCTTTTAAGGCATCGGAGAAGTTTGTCATATCACTTAGTAAAACCAAGACATCTTTTCCCGATAAAGCAAATTTTTCGGCTACAGCCAGAGAGAGATCAGGAACCATTAAACCCTCAACAATCGGGTCAGAAGCAGTATGAACAAAAAGTATTGAGCGATTCAAAGCTCCGCCTTCCTCTAGAGTATTTTTAAAATACATATATTGATCGTACTTAAGACCGATGCCACCTAAGATAATCATATCTACCTCTGCCTGCATAGCAATGCGAGCAAGGAGTTCATTGTAAGGTTCACCGGAAACTGAAAAAATAGGGAGTTTCTGGGAGACTACCAGAGAGTTAAAGACATCAATCATGGGAATGTTTGTACGAATCATCCTTTCAGGAATTATTCTTTTTGCCGGATTAACCGAAGGACCGGCTATCTCAATTAAGTTATCGGTTAAGTCGGGTCCATTGTCCCTGGGCTGACCACTACCATCAAAGATTCTACCCAGCATATTTTCTGAGAAAGCAACTTTCATGGGATGGCCAAGAAACCTAATCTCATTATCAGTTGAAATTCCCCGGCTACCGGAAAAAACCTGTAAGGAAACTATGTCGCCTTCCAGTTTAATAACCTGAGCCAAAGATTTTCCCCGGGAAGTCCTAACTTCAGCCAGCTCTTCATAAGCAACATCTGAAGCTTTAACTGTAACTACGTTACCGGCTATACTAAGAATTCTGTTATGAACTTTTCTCATTTTTTACCCCGCTATTTTTTCTTTATCGTGTGCATCAATAAAAGCATCGATTACATCTTCTTGTTGTTTAAACTCTTTTGTATCCCATTCTTTATAATTCCAATCTATAACCAACTGCCTTAATTTATAAAAATCTTCTCTGGCCTTGGCTTTGCTTTCAAAAACAAACTCCTTAACTAAAATGTCATGGAGCTTACCGAATACGTGTTTCTGCCTTTGGGAATTAGTTGCAGCATCTACTTTATCAAAGCCGTTTTGCTGCAAGTAGACACTATCTATAAAGTCGGCTTTAAGGTAGAGCAAAAAATCATCAATAGATGTTCCTTCCTCTCCGACTACTTTCATCATCTGATTAACTTCATTGCCGGCGCCTAAAACTTCTTTGGCTTTTTGTAACTTATCGGGATCAACAATGCTCACATACCGGGACCAGCTTTCTAAGGGATCAATTGAAGGAAATTTTCTGGCATTGGATCTTTCCCGGGAAAGACCGTGAAAAGCTCCCACAACCTTTAAGGTGGACTGGGTAACCGGTTCTTCAAAGTTTCCCCCGGCCGGAGAAACTGTTCCCCCAATAGTTAGACTCCCTCTTTGACCATCACCAAGATCAACCAACCCGGCTCGTTCATAAAATTCAGCTATTCGTGATTCTAAATAGGCTGGATAAGCTTCCTCACCGGGTATCTCTTCCAGTCGACCAGAAACTTCGCGCATGGCCTGGGCCCAACGGGAAGTAGAGTCAGCTAAGAGGAGAACATTCAAACCCATTTGGCGGTAATATTCGCCCAGGGTTGCCGCTGTATAAACTGAAGCCTCTCGGGCAGCAACTGGCATAGAACTAGTATTACAAATTATTATTGTCCTCTCCATTAATGATTTTCCGGTACGGGGATCAGTTATTTTAGGAAATTCCCGAAGAGTTTCAACCACTTCGCCGGCTCGCTCACCGCAAGCAGCAATAATTACTATATCGACTTCAGCGTAACGACTGGTTAGCTGTTGGAGAACGGTTTTGCCGGCACCAAAAGGTCCGGGAATACAAAAGGTACCGCCTTTTGCTACCGGAAATAGTGTATCAATAATACGAGCCTTAGTAATTAAGGTCTCCTCAGGTATTAGCTTTTGCCGATAAACATCTATCGGTATTTTAATCGGCCAATCAAAGACCATGGTTAAAGAACTTTCCTCTCCCTTAGAATCTTTTATTTTTACTATTTCTTCATCAATTGTGTACTCTCCGGCTTTAGCAATCGAAGTGATTTCATACTCGTCTTCCAGATCAAAAGGAACCATGATTCTATGTTCAAACATCCCCTCTTGAACCGAACCTAAAACCTTGGCTTTACTTACTTTGTCGCCTGACTTTAAAATAGGAGTAAAAGCCCACTTCTTTTTCTCATCTAAAGCTCCTAACTTCTCTCCTCGGGCAAGAAAAAAACCAAACTTCTCAGCTAAAGAAAACAAGGGATTTTGCAGTCCGTCATAAACAGCACCAAGAAGCCCCGGGCCAAGACGAACTGAAATCATCTTCCCGGAAAATTCTACCTTGTTGCCTACAGATACACCTTTTGTATCTTCAAATACCTGCATAAAAGCAGTATCACCGCTAACCCGGATTACTTCCGACATCAAGCGCTCCTTACCGCAGAAAACATAACCAACTTCATTCTGGATAATGTTTTCCTTAACGCTAACCGTTATCATATTACCTAAGACAGATTTAATATACCCGCAACGTTTATTCATTATTTCACCCCTTAAAAAAGTTAAAAAAATTAATCGATATTAACTTCAGACAACTTATCAAAAACTACCGTACCTTTGCTCTTATCAAAAGTAAACAGTCTCTCTAACATTTGTAGCTTTAAGTAATAGGCTCTTAAAAATTCTAAATCAAAATAATGACCGAAGCTAAGACCCTCAAGAAATTTCCAACGCATATAAAGCAGTCTTTTCTCGACCTCTAAAGGAGACTTCAAGCTTGTGGCCTCCTTTACCTCTTCTTCTACCTGCTCCCCTGATCTCGCCTCTTGCGGCCTTCTTATTAAAACTAGTGATTGGCGCAAACCCTTTTCAAATTCTTTATAAGACTTAAGTAAAAAACTATCCTCGAGCTTGACTTTAAAATTATTTAAATCAACCGAACTAAGATTATCAAGCTCTTTAGCTGAAAGCCATTTGCTTGCCTCGGCTAAGAAATCTATTCTCGTAAGATAAGTTTCTTTATCAAAAGTAAGCAGCGGCAATTGAGAAACAAAATAATAATATTTATCCATTTTTAAATTAAATTTATTTTGGAATTTTGCTACTGTTTGTCGCTATCAAGCATTGCTGAAATAGTAGGATTAAGAAATGCTTTTAGTGATTCTAAGATGCTTTCGTCAGTGAAATCATAGTAGGTGTCGCCGTCTTTTAAGCCAATCTGAAAGCCTTTATCTATATTTTTAGCAACTTTTAATTCAATTTTATTCTTGGCTTCCTTTTTGATCTGACCAAATAATAACTCAGCTATTTTTTTCTCCTGGTTCTGGCCAACTAAAACCTCTAAAGCAGCATCTTCTTTTAAAGCCCACTTATCAACTAAGGTCAGAATCAACTGCTTTACGTATTCCGGATCCAAATCAGCACTAATCTTCTGCTTTAAGATTCTGTCAAATAAAGAGTTTAGCTGCTGGCGCAAAGACAAGACAAGGTCTCTGGCTGCCTGTTTTAAAGAACCCTCGGTATTACTTTTTAGTTTTTGGGCTTGGTCCTTAGCTTCTTTTATAATGCTTTCGGCTTCTTTTTTAGCCTTATTAACTATACTTTCAGCCTCCTGGTTGGCTTTATCAAGAATACCATTCGATGTCTTGTTTGCTTCCTGGACTCCGTCTTTTTTAATTTTTTCAATTAAGCTTTCTAATTTAATATCCATCAAACACCTTCCTTATAATTATTTTTCCTATCAAAGTATTACTTCAGCAATTCTTCAGCTGCAAATAAACAATTTTTTTCATTTATAATTGGCCGGCCGACAACAAAAAAACTACTCCCTTCTCTTAGAGCATCTTTTACTGTGGCCACTCTTTTTTGATCGTCGTTTGTTTTCTTTTTTCTAATTCCCGGAGTTATTGTTAAAAGCTTGAAATCTTTAGCTATTTTTTTTGCCTCCCAGACACTAGAAACCACACCATCTATTTTACTCTTTTTAGCAATCTTGGCTAAACTTAAAACGCTTTTTAGACTTGTCTTTCTTGAAGTAAGTTCAGTGACTCCGATTATTAGAGGTCTTGGTTTTTTCTGTTTTCTAGAATAGGCAGTTATTTCTTTTTTGAGAATTTTTAGACTCTCCTCTCCGGCCTTAACGTGAACTGTAAAAGCCCAAACACCTAAGTCCACAAAAGCTTTGGCTGTCTCAACCATGGTATTTGGTATATCATAGAGTTTAAAATCTAAAAATATCGACCCGCCTTTGGTCTTAACCCAGTCAATTATTTTCGGTCCAAAACTGGTATAAGCAATCAGGCCGATTTTAAATTTAGGTTTTTTAACTGCCAGAGCGCTTATTATCTGCTTAGCTCTTTTTTCAGATGTAATGTCTAAGGCAACTATGAGTTTTTTCCAGGGCTTAGGCAATCAACCCTCCTCTTAGCTGCTTAAGGCTTTTTATTTTTTTACTTACCATATATTCTTTTATGCCTTTTAAAACTTTCTCCGAACTGTTGGGGTCAGTTATATTAACCGTGCCCAGACTAACTGCTGTTGCTCCGGCTAAAATAAATTCTATAGCATCCGAAGCCGTCTCAATACCACCGCCGCCAACAATAGAGATCTTTACTTCTTTGGCTACTTTCCAGACCCGGTATAAACTCATTGGTTTAATTGCTTTACCAGAGTAACCACCGTAAATATTTCCGATAAATGGTTTTTTAGTCTTTATATTTATAGCCATTGAGAAAAAAGTGTTTACCATAGAAATACTGTCAGCGCCGCCTTCTTCTACAGCTTTAGCAATCTTTGTTATATCACTAACCTCAGGAGTTATTTTTATAAAAAGTGGCTTGGTAGTTATTTTTCTTAATACTCTAGTTAGTTTATAAGTTAGACTGGGGCTCTGTGAAACTATTTTTTTTAACTTTAAATTAGGACAGGAGAGATTTATCTCAAAAGCATCTATGCCTTTTTTATCGGATAAAGTTTTTAAGCACTTTTTATAGTCATCAGTACAAAACCCTCCGATACTTACGATTCGCTTGGTAGGAAGTTTTCGCATTAAGGGGAGTTTTTCTTTGATAAAACCTTTTAAACCGGGATTTTCCAAGCCGACAGAATTTATCACTCCTAAATCTGTCTCATAGATTCTTGGCGGAGGATTTCCCGCCCTGGGATCAGGGGTTATGGTCTTAGCAATGATTGCCCCCACAGCTTTAAAGTTTATAAACTCTTGCAGCTCATAGCCATAGCCAAAAGTACCCGAAGCACAGACAATTGGTGTAGCTAGTTCTAGACTCCCCAGTTTAACTTTTGTTTCCATTGATTATTAGCCTATATAATCTAAATACAATAAGATTGTTTGTTCTGATATTATATGTAATAAATTGACTTTATCAAGCAATTTCTTATTTACTCATCTGGGCTTTGATTTTTCTTGTTCTTGACTTTAGAAAGGGCTTTCTATATAGTAATACTAAGTTTAATTTTAATATTATTTTAGAGATGGTTGAATTTAGAAATATTAAAAAGATAGGACGCTTTGGCCTTGTTGCCCTATTACTTCTTGTAAGTAATTATGCATATACGCAAACATGGACTGAAGATTCTGCACGCGAGGAAGCATTCCGAAACATTGAGCTTACTCTTGATATCTCTCAATATGCCGCAATAGACCCTAATTTAAAATCGAATAGAGAAACTATAGCCAAGGGGAGAGACAGAATTGATAATCGCTTTCTTACAGCAGATCCACCACCTTCTACCGGCTATACTGTTTCAGAGTTGGATAAAAATGGCCTTCCAAAAGTTTCTATGCGCTATGATAAAGATGGTAATTTATTAGATATACGTTTACTATCTAAGCCTCGGTTTCCGAGAATCGCCTACTTCTACAATGGAGCAAAAAGTTATTTTGAAAAGGGTAAGGAAATCAAGCCCGGCGAATTGGTAGCTGTTAATTTTGAGGTTTCGCTCAACAATAGATTTTTATTTTTCCCTGATGGAAAATTAGCAGGTCATTTTAAACTCTAATAAATAAAACATCTGCCGGCTCAATTCACCTGATTTCGGGTGTTAGGTATAATAATGGATATTAAGAAAAAAAATAAATTTAGATGGAATAAGGTATATTCAAAAACTGATAAAAGCGACTTAATAAATAAAATTGCCAATTTTGACAGTTTTTTGGATGAGGCCACTATAGCAGATATTAGTTGGTCCGGAATGTACTGGGGGGACTTGAGACATCAGTTAAAGGGCAAAAAAGTATTAGAATTGGGTTGTGGCGATGGATTAAATGCCTGCATAATGGAACGACTTGGCGCAACAGTAATAGCAAACGATGTTTCCGATGAAAGTGGTAAACTAATACAGGAATTAAAAAACAAAACAGCCTGCAAAAATATTGAGTTCTTAAGTGATGATTTTTTAAATTTACACTTTGCTGAAAATGACTTTGACTATGTCGTTGGGAAATCTTTCCTACACCACTTAACAGAAGAAATGGAATCTGATTTTTTTAAAAAAATATTAAAGATATTAAAACCAGCCGGTGAAGCGCGTTTCTTTGAGCCCGCTGTAAATAGCAAAGTCTTTGATTACTTAAGGTATCTCATACCAGTTAAAGGAAGACCATCTATTCTTCAGAAAAAGGCATTTAAGAAGTGGAAGGAGTTAGATGTACACCCAAATCGTAATAATAGTTCGAGGCATTACTCTACTTTTGGGAAGAGATTCTTTAATGAAGTTATAATTATCCCTTTAGGATGTCTCGAAAAATTTCATAGAATTTTGTTCACGAAAAATTTTCAATTTAATAGAAAACTTAGAAAATTAGCACTAAAGTCTGAAAATTTCTTACCCCATTTTTTGCGCTCTTATTTTGCAAGAAGCCAAACTATTATTTATAGAGAACCTAAAAATAAATGATGTGGGAAATTGAAGAGACATAAAATGTCCAAAAACACAAATTCTTCGGACAGTTTAACCTCAGAGCCTAAGCTTTGTTTCATATTAGGCATTCTTCAAAGAAGTGGAACACATCACATCTACAGGCTTTTAGGTCTACACCCCGATTGTTTATCGACTAACTTCCTCACGGAATATTTTCTTATGCACCATTCAGAAACGTTGAAAAACTACATTGATGGCGTTTACGAACTGTGGCAACCAAAAAATAAGATAGAGAGAAATATTGATGCTAGAAATATGCTCTGGCGCTGTCTTGGTGATAGCCTTGGTAGATTTCTGAAACTTCAGATAACTAAAAGTAAAGCTCCTCAATCTCTTACAAGTCAAACAACCTCGGAAGAAAGTAGATCTAGAATAATGCTAGCGAAAACACCGAGCGTAAAAGGCTCTAATAATTTATTCGATTTACTTCCAGGGTCTTATTTGATAATCCTCATCAGGGATGGCCGGGCAATTGTTGAATCAGGGGCAAAGACATTTGGCTGGAATTACGAGAGCGCTATGAGAAACTGGGCTGACGCTGCTAAGATCATTCTTGACTTAAAAGAGAAATGCAAAGATTCTGACAACAAACTTCTGGTCTTAAAATATGAAGACCTTGTTAATGATGAAAAAAACGAACTACTTAAGGTATTTGACTTCCTTGGTTTAAATGCGGAGCTTTTTGACTTTGACAAGGCGAAATCTTTAAATGTAGTTGGTTCCTCTGAGGCTATAAAACAGAGTGGTCATATGCACTGGGAACCCATTACGAAAACTAAGGAGTTCAACCCGCTCAAACGTTTCAGTGATTGGGATAAAAAGAAACGTAGCCGTTTCAATTGGATTGCCGGGCGCTATATGGCTCAGCTTGGGTACGACACAATTGAAGTTAGCTCTAAGGAACCTTTGGATATTGCTAGAAATAAATTACTAGACTTCCTTTGGGTTTTAAGAAGAATCTGGTTAAATATAACAAGGCGAGTGATAAAGAGACTCAGTCCAAAAAGCACTCTAGCTTAATTCTATTAAGCAGTGCTCCAAAACAACAGATACGTTCTGCCGCCAGGACTAAATAAAAATGGCTCATCGAAACAAACTAAATAAAAAAAAACGTAAGGCTTTAATCATTACTCTCAGTTATTGGTTAACCGCCTTAGTAATTTGCCCAATTCTTATTGGCTTAGGTTTAAAAAATATAGCCTTAATTGCTTTTACCTTTCTTCTTAGCGGAGGAGTGGTTTTTTACCTTCACTATTATTACTGCATCTTATGTTTAAAATGTAAAAAGAGTTTGGGCTTTGTTATTTTTTCCTCCAGCAAAAACTTCTTTAAAATTTCAGATGAGTTAACCTTCTGCCCCTATTGTGGTGTCAGTTTTGACAAAGAAGTTTGAAGTTACCTCCTTCCTATAAATCTTGCCTATAAATATTTCTCTAAAAGTGAATAAATAGTACTTGGATTTTGTTATAATAGTTGGAGCATAATAAATAAGTGCTCTTAACATAAGAGAAATATCTCAATGCCAGCAATAATAATTCTTTTTCTAGCCACCTGCTTCCTAGCCTACTCCAATGGCTCAAATGATAACTTTAAAGGAGTAGCTACGCTTTTTGGCAGTAAAACCACAAATTATAAAACCGCCCTTAGCTGCTCTTTTAAGTGGTGGTATTTATTGGTTTTTAAAAGTAAGCGGATAATTATTTTCCCAAAATCATCTTTAAGGAAACTAAAAGAAGAAAGCAACCGAAGAATTTTTTAAGCAGAAGGCTGGGAACTTTACTTACAAATTGCGCCCCCACTAAAGCGCCAATAAAAAATCCCGCACACATTAAAGCTGAAGCATTGATTTTTACATACCCTTGTGAGTAGTATTTCATGGCAGCAAGCAGGCCAATTGGTGCAACCATCATGGCAAGAGTTGTGCCTTGAGCCTGTTGCTGACTAAAACCGAATATATAAACTAGAGCTGGTATTATAACTGCTCCGCCGCCTAACCCTGAGAAACCACTGATAACGCCGGCAGCTAAGCCTAATAATAAGTACGAATGCCACATCTTAGGCCTCCTTAGTTTTAAAATACTTCTTTTAGATCAAATACCGGTCCGTCCTTACAAACTTTCTTATATCCGTCTTTGGTTTCAATAACGCAGCCACAGCAAAATCCCAAACCACAGCCCATGTGCTGTTCAAAGGAAGCCTGAGCGCTTACTTTTTTATTATTTTTTATTACCTTATGTATGGCTGCAAACATCACTTCCGGACCACAAGCATAGATATTGATCTTAGTGTCAAGACTCAAAGCTTTTAGTTCTTTCTTTAAAAGATCGACCACAGTTCCTTTTATACCTTTTGAGCCATCATCAGTTGCCAGATCAACTTTAACGCCTATTTTTTTAAAATCAGCTTCAGAAAGAATTTCAGCCTTAGTTTGTGCGCCTAAAAGTACTTTGACTGTTTTTTTATCAAGCTTAGCTTTTTTTATGGTCTTAGCAAGTAAAACCAAAGGAGCAACACCTATGCCCCCGGCGATTAAAATATTAACTGTTTTTTTTGTTTGCTTGCTTAAATTAAAAGCATTGCCTAAGGGACCGATAACATCTAGAGTTTGGTTTGTTTTTAATTTTGCTAATTGATTTGTGCCTTTACCCCTTACTTTAAAGAGAATATAGACATTTTCTCCCTCAATCCGGTGCACGCTAAAAGGCCTTCTTAAGATAAATGACTTAAGCCGAAGATGGATAAAACTTCCGGCTAAAGCGTTCTTGGCAATATGAGGACAATAAAGTTTAAGTAAAAAGGTGTCTTTACCAACTTTTTGGATTTTTTTAATTTTAGCGTTCAGTTGTTTTACTTTAATGCTCATAGAAAACTTATTTTATCAGACTATTAAAGCTTCTCAAATCTATTTCCGCCTAAATAGAGTCTTGGCTTTAAGCAGTCCTCTTACTGAATTAGCGATAAAAATTTCGTCGGCTTCTTTTAAATCTTTTAAATAAAGGGTTTTTTCCTCTGCTCTTTTTTTATCTAAGAGATCTTGGCGAAACACTCCCGGCAATAAGCCTGATTTAAGGGGCGGCGTATAAATTTTATTCTTCTTTTTTATGAAGATATTGCTGATTGCCCCTTCAGTCAGTTCACCTTCTTTGTTTAAAAAAATCAGATCAAAAAAACCTTGAGCCCGGGCAGCTTTCAACTCTTTATCATATAGGCTGCGCTGGGTGGTCTTGTGGTATAAAAATATTTCTTTGGGATTTATTTTAAGCGAAGATATCTTCAATTTAACCGGCTCCTTAATTTTGCCTAAAACATCTTTTTTAAGAGATACTTTTGAATCTAAAGAAAGTAAAACCCTTACTTTAAATTTTCCCTTACTTAGGATTGCTAATTTTTTAAGGCTTTTTTTAAGTTTACTTAAATCAAATGGTATTAAAAAATATTCGGCTGAAGCCTTTAGCCTCTTTAAGTGTAAATCCAAAAGGTAGTATTTTCCTTTATCAAGTAAGATTGTCTCAATTAAAGAAAACTTCTTATTCTTATTTAAGAAAAATTTTGCTTTAAGCATAGCTTCCTCGTACTCATCGCCTTTTACTGAATCGTAGACAATGCCTCCGCCAATTCCCAGCTCGCCTTTGTTCTTAGCTAAATTTATTGTTCTTATAGCTACATTGAAACAGCTCTTGCCTTGAGGAGAGAAATAGCCTATGGCGCCGGTGTAAATATTACGGGGTTCTTTTTCTAAACTTCTTATTAACTCCATAGTTTTTATCTTCGGGGCTCCGGTTACCGAACCGCAAGGGAAAAGAGAAGAAAAGATATCTTCTAAATCAAGGCTCTTTTTTAACTTGCCTCTAACAGTTGAAGTCATTTGAAAAAGAGTCTTATACTTTTCGACTTCAAAAAGTTTAGAAGTCTTTACCTTTGTGCAAATTCTTCCTAGGTCATTTCGCAGTAAGTCAACAATCATAAGATTTTCAGCTTTTATCTTCTTACTGGCTAAAAGCCTTTTTTTTGCTTGGGCGTCCTCACCTGCGTTCACCCCTCTTTTGATCGTTCCTTTCATGGGTTTAACCATTATATTACTCTTATCGATAGAAAAAAATAGCTCCGGAGATAGTGACAGAATACGTTTGTCAGGTGTATTTATAAAAGCTGAGTAGGCTGTTGGCTGAGACTCCCTTAAACAGAAGTAAAAACTTGGGATGTCGCCAGAAAGAGAGAACTTTAATTTAAAGGTAAAATTTACCTGATAACTTAAGCCTTTTTCTAAGTAAGTCTTAATTTTGGCGATGGCTTTTGTATAATCTATTCTTTTAATGTTTGCTCTTATGTTCTTGACTGAGTATTTTTTCTTATGGTTTAAATCGCCTGATGAAGTTTTGTTTTCCTTGAAAACTTTTGGTTTTCTGCAAACACCAAACCAAGCTAAAACTTGATTATTATTACTGCCTAATTTTTCTAAAACCGGCTCAAGACAATAGCCAAACTCGTAAGTAAAATAACCAGCTAAGTAAAAACCTTTTTTTTGATAGCTTTGAATTTTTTTAAAAAACATCTTGGGGCTATCGCCTCTCTTAAAGGTAAGAACATCAGTAAAATCTGAAAAGAAAAGTGATTGGCAATTAGCTGGATCAGAAAGAGTGGTATCTAAAAAAACAAAAGGAGAGCGGTTTTTAATCTTGATTCCTAAAGCGGCGGCGGTAATCATACTTTAAAATTATTTTTGGCAATAAGCACAAAAGCAAGTGCCTCGACCGGCAAGGGCAATCTTGGCGATTGCTTTTCCACAAGAAAAACAAGGCTCGTTCTCTCTGCCATAAACTTTTAACCTTTTTTCCATACCGCCCTTACTACCTTCGATATTGCGATAGGTATCTACTGATGAGCCGCCGTACTTAATGCCTTCTTTTAAAACAAGGATAATCTTTTTAAGAAGACTGCCTGCTTCCTTATTACTTAAACTATAAGCTGGCCTCTGAGGGTCGATGCCTGATAAAAATAGAGCCTCTTGCGCATAGATGTTACCTATTCCGGCAATAACCTTTTGATTGAGTAAGAGAGTTTTAATATTGGTCTTTCGTTTAGTGATGATTTCTTGAAATTGCTTACTATTTATATCAAACGGCTCCGGGCCAAGGGTTTTGATAAAATTTAGGTCTTCATAACTATTACGCAAACGCAGCTCTCCTAATAACCTTTGATCCATATAATTTAGATATTTTTCATTTGATAATTTAAAGACTACCCGGGCTTTTTCCATCTGTTTGCCGTATTCAAGCCAGCCGGCAATTCGTAGATGAATTATAAGATACTTATTATTTTCTAATTTAATTATGATTAATTTAGCCCGGCGGATAATACCTTTTACTTTTTTACCTATTAATCCTTTTTTAAATTGTCCAACCCCGGGCTCTTTGACAACGTTCTTGCGCTTAATGATTACTTCGGTAATCTTCTTATTGAGGATGCTTTTCTCCAACCCTCTTCTTACTGTCTCAACTTCTGGTAATTCCGGCATATAGATCTCGCTTTATAAAAAATACCTCTTATACAAACTCGGCGCTTTGCGATATTATAGATTTTATCCCGAGTTAAGGCAAGTTATTTCTTAACTTTGCCAAGCTCCATAACTCTTTATTCCTATTGACATTGTAATCGGAATAAGTATCTAATTGCTGGCAAGGAGTGCGTAGACTTTTTTACAAAATACGAAAATCTTGAAGAGGATGTCAAGAGTATCTGCGACAGACTAGACTTAGTCCAGCCCGGAAGAAAAATACCTAGATTTAAGCCCGGAAAACGACCATCTCAGCTTAAAATTCGTGAATTCTACGATAATAAGACAGAAGAAATCGTTCGTAAAGCCTATGCTTGGGAATTTGATAGGTTTGGGTATGAGCTAGTATGAAGAGAGAACTTGAGACCAGCCATTCTTATTCTGAACAATAGACGCACTATTTCACTTTTTTCCCGTTGATCGTACATCGCAGCCTAGCCATACCTAGCAGATCTTCTATAACCGTTTTAGGTATGTTGACTTTTGATTTTATATCTTCTGTCCATTCCACAGGAACCTCAAATATTCGATAGTTATTATATTCAGCAAGCAGTAAAAGCTCAGCATCAAAAAACCAGCCATTATTTTCGATTAGGGGAATGAGCTTCTTGGCTACATCTGTTTTCAATACTTTAAAACCACAATGCGCATCTGAAAATTTATTGAAGA
>CAJXAF010000027.1 GCA_913050175.1 uncultured bacterium | reverse complement strand
CATTTATTCTTTTGCCAACAACATCAATACTGTTGAGGGGGGAACTCATTTAAGTGGCTTTAAAACAGCCTTAACCAGAGCCCTTAACCAGTATGCCAAAAACAAAAAACTTCTTAAGAACTTAAATAATATTTCCGGAGAAGATGCCCGAGAGGGTGTGTGTGCGGTTGTAAGTGTTAAAATACCTGACCCACAATTCGAAGGGCAAACCAAAACAAAATTAGGCAACTCAGAAGTAGACGGTTTGGTTAATTCAATTGCTTTTGAGGCTTTGAGCTCTTTTTTTGAAGAGAATCCGCCAGTAGTAAATAAAATCGTCCAAAAGGCTATCGTAGCTGCCCGGGCAAGAGAGGCGGCTAGAAAAGCAAGAGAACTGACTAGGCGGAAAGGCGCTCTTGATTCAGCTAGTTTACCGGGTAAACTAGCTGATTGCTCAGAGCGAAATCCAGAATTTTCTGAATTGTATATAGTCGAGGGTGAATCAGCCGGCGGTTCAGCCAAGCAAGCCCGAGATAGAACCTTCCAGGCTATTTTACCGATAAAGGGAAAAATATTAAATGTAGAGAAGGCTCGTTTGGATAAAATTCTAAACAGCGAAGAAGTTAGAACTATAATATCTGCTTTAGGTACAGGGGTTGGAAACGAATTTGACTCCTCCCGTCTGCGCTACAATAAAATTATTATTATGGCTGATGCCGATGTTGATGGGTCCCATATCCGCACACTTATTTTAACTCTTTTCTACAGGCATATGCTGCAACTAGTAGAAGAGGGGTATATTTATATTGCTCAACCGCCGCTTTTTAGGATAAAAAAGAAGAGCCGGGAGGAGTATATACATACTGAAAAAGAAATGAACGACATCATTCTTTCCCTAGGTACTAACGCTGTAAAGCTTAAAAAGAAAGGTAAGACCAAAAAAGTTTTTACCCAGAAAGAGCTGGAAAAAATAGTAAACAATCTCATTATCTTAGAGCAACTAGAGCTATCTTTAAAAAGAAAAGGCGCACCTCTTAAATTATACATCAAGGAAATTAATCAAAAGAAAAAACAGTACCCGGCCTACAAGATATCAGTTAATCAAAAACCAATATTTGTCTTAGATGAAGATGCCCTTTCTTCTTACGGAAACATAGATGAGCTGGATCATATTGAAATTTATGAAGCTCATGAGCTAAGAAAAATCAACGAAGAGTTTATTAAAATGGGGATATCCCTAAAAGACTACTTACCCCAGGAGAAAGAGCTTTTTGAGCTAATTAATTCTGAGACCGAAGAACAAATTCCATGCAATAACTTAAAAGTAATCTTATCTGAGGTTCGAAAAATCGCCACAAAGGGAATGCAGATACAGCGCTATAAAGGTTTAGGGGAGATGAACCCGGAGCAGTTATGGGACAGCACTATGGATCCAGAGAAAAGAACCTTGGTCAAAGTAACCATTGATGATGTCGTTGAGACTGATAGGATTTTTACTATTTTAATGGGGGGCCAGGCTGAACCCCGCCGGGATTTTATTCAGGCTCATGCCCATGAAGTTAAAAACCTCGATGTCTAAAATGTATAGAGTAAACTTATGAGCGAAATTGCAAATCAAAGAATTATTACTAAAGACTTAGAAGAGGAGATGAGAGATTCCTATTTGTCTTATGCGATGAGCGTAATCGTAGGAAGAGCTCTGCCTGACATAAGAGACGGATTAAAGCCGGTGCAAAGGCGTATTCTCTACGCCATGAATGATTTGCACCTTCGCTACAATAATCCTCATAAAAAATGTGCCCGTATAGTTGGAGAGACTCTGGGTAAGTATCACCCTCATGGTGACATAGCAGTTTATGATGCTTTAGTTAGGATGGCTCAGGATTTTTCCCTTCGTTATCCGCTTATAAATGGCCAAGGTAACTTCGGTTCCATTGACGGTGACCCTCCGGCAGCAATGCGTTATTCTGAAGCCAGAATGTCGAAGATAACCGATTATATCTTACAGGATATCGATAAAAAAACTGTTAATTTTTTCCCCAATTTTGATAACTCACTTAGTGAACCGGAGGTACTGCCGTCAATTTTGCCCAATATGCTTCTTAACGGAGCCAGCGGTATTGCTGTGGGGATGGCTACCAATATCCCGCCTCATAATTTAGCTGAAGTCTGTGATGCTATAACGCACCTAATCAATAACCCCAAAGCTGCGATAAAAGAGCTGTATAAGTTTATTAAGGGGCCGGATTTTCCTACCGGAGGAATTATTTGCGGCAGGAGCGATATTTTAAATATGTATAAAGAAGGCCGGGGAAAACTTACAGTTAGGGGCCGGACTACAGTTGAACATGCGAAAAATAAAGTCAAGATAATCATTAGCGAGATACCTTATCAACTTAATAAAACTACGCTCTTAGAGCAGATTGCTAATCTTATTAATAGTAAGAGAGTTGAGGGAATTTCTGACTTAAGAGATGAATCGGATAAAGAAGGCATTAGAATAGTAATCGATTTAAAGCGGGACGCTATAGCCGAGATAATTTTAAACAGGTTATTTAAACATACCAGTCTCGAGACTACCTTTGGGGCAATTGTTTTAGCATTGGTAAATAGAAAGCCGCAAATTTTAAACCTCAAAGAAATGCTCTTTCATCATATTCATTTCCGCAAAGAGGTTATTACTCGAAGAACTAAGTTTGAGTTGGGTAAAGCCGAATACAGAGCTCATATTCTAGAAGGGTTAAAAATAGCTCTAAAAAATTTAGATAGAGTTATTGAGATTATAAAAAAATCAAAGAGTCCTCAAGAGGCAAAAGCTGCTTTGGTAAAAAGGTTTAAGCTTTCCGATGTCCAAGCTCAGGCTATTTTAGAAATGCAGCTACAGAGACTATGTGCGCTGGAAAGGAAAAAAATAGATCAGGAGTATTTGGAGCTATTAAAGCGAATAGAGTATTTAAAATCAATTCTTGCCTCTGAGAAGAAACAAGAACAATTAATTAAAGATGAACTTGCCGAGATCAAAGAAAAGTTTGCTGATAGACGCCGAACAGATATTGTAGCTAAGAAGGAAGAAATAGAAGTAGAGGATTTAATTATCGAAGAAGATATGGTTGTAAGCATAACCGGGTCCGGCTATATCAAGCGCCTGCCGCTTACTACTTACCGCCAACAAAGACGAGGCGGCAGAGGAGTAGCGGCCATGTCTACAGCTGATAGTGATTTTGTCGAACGTTTATTTATTGCCTCAAGTAAGGAAACTTTGTTATTTTTTACAGATCAGGGCAAAGTCTACCCTTTAAAAACTTATGAAGTTCCTACCGGGTCACGAACATCTAAGGGCAGGTCAGTAGTTAACGTTCTACATTTATCCGGCCAAGAGAAGATAACCTCAGTTCTTTCGGTAAAGGATTTTGATTCAGAGAAGTTTATTTTTATGGCTACCCAGAGTGGTATGGTTAAGAAGAGTTCCTTGGGCCTATTTTCCAATGTACGCAAAAGTGGCATTATGGCTATAGGCTTGGGTAAAAGTGATAGCTTAGTCGGGGTGGGGATTTGCGCTAAAGAGGAAGAAGCAATTCTAGCTACCAAGAAAGGACTTTCTATCCGCTTTAAAGTAAAAGATATCCGGGCTACCGGCAGGCAGTCTCAGGGCGTCCGGGGGATAAAACTTTCTAAAGGGGATACAGCCTTGGGTATGGCTTTAGTTAAGAGCGCTCTTAAAAAAGAAGGTTTTTGTTTTCTTACAGCAACCGAAAAAGGCTTTGCTAAACGCACCAACATAGAAGAATATCGTCTTCAATCTCGGGGCGGGAAAGGTGTTATCAATATTAAGCTTTCTCCTAAGATTGGAGAGGTCAAAGCTTTGATCATGGTTAAAAGCGATGATGAGATAATGTGCATTACTCAAAAGGGAATTCTTATTCGCACTAAAGTAAAGGACATTAGAGTTTCTGGACGGTCAACCCAAGGGGTCAAGGTTATAAATTTAGAGAAGTCAGATAAGTTAGCTACTGTAGCCAGGATCATCCCGGAAGAATAATCAAGCAAAAAACAATTGAAATTGTTGACAAGATAGTTTTTAGAATTAAAATAAGCAGTTGATAAATACGACCCCATCGTCTAGCCTGGTTCAGGACATCGCCCTTTCACGGCGACGGCGCCGGTTCAAATCCGGCTGGGGTCGCTTTATTTTCCCACTTTAAACACCTAACCTTATATGTGTGGTATTTTAGGATATGTAGGAAAAGGCAGGCCTTTCAGAGATCTCCTAGGAGGACTCACCAGGCTCGAATATCGCGGTTACGACTCCTGCGGTATAGCAGCAATTAAAAATGATAAACTTTTTTTAAAAAAAAGATCAGGTAAAGTTAACCAGCTTAAAAAAGACTTAAGCAAAAGTTTAAAAACAGTCTCTTCACTTTGTATTCTTCATACCCGCTGGGCTACTCACGGAAAACCAAATCGGGCTAATGCTCATCCCCACATAAATAGAGAAAGCAACCTCTCTTTAGTCCATAACGGAATAATCGAAAACTTTCTTTCTCTCAAAAAAGAACTGCTTGCCAAAGGCTATAAATTTAGCAGCGAAACCGACAGCGAAGTAATAGTTAATTTAATCGACAGCCTCTATACAAGCTCTTTAGAGGAGGCAGTCTTAAAAGCAATTGCAAAATTAAAAGGATCATTTGCCTTGGGAGTTATCTCCTCATCCGAGCCGAATAAACTGATAGCTGTACGTAAGTCTAGCCCTTTAATTATAGGATTGGGTAAGAATGAAAATTTTATTGCCTCAGATGTTCCGGCAATACTTTCTTTTACTAAGAGGATCATTTACCTAAAAGACGGACAGATGGCTATGCTTAATAAAGGTAGTGTGAGAATATGTGATATTAAGACCAAAAGAAAGGTTGCTTATAAGATAGACACCGTAAAAATAAAGCTGGAGGATGCTCAGAAGAAAGGCTATACACATTTTATGCTTAAGGAAATGTTTGAACAACCGGCGATATCAACTAAGATTCTCTCTTCATACTCTAAGAATCAAAAAGTACACTTTTCTGGGCTTAAAGGCTGTGAGACATTTCTTAAGCAGAGTAAAAAGGTTTATATCTCAGCCTGTGGAACCGCCTACCATGCCGGGTATGTAGCCAAATATTTTTTGGAAAAACATTCAAGTCTTAACTTAGAAATTGATACTTCTTCAGAATTCCGCTATCGGCAAATCGAGATGGGTAAAAACAGCCTCTTAATAGCAATTTCTCAATCAGGCGAAACTGCAGATACTCTGGCTGCAGTCAGACAGGCAAAAAAACAAGGCGCAAAAATATTAAGTGTCTGCAATGTCGTCGGTTCAAGTTTAGTTAAAGAGAGTGACTTCGCAATCCCTACTTTAGCCGGACCGGAAATAGGTGTTGCTTCAACCAAAGCCTACTCCGCCCAATTACTCTGTCTCTTTTTGTTCTTCCTTTATTTTGCCAAGCTAAAGGGGGCCATCAAAAATAAAGAGTATCAGGGTTTGCTTAAGTCCTTAAAGAAATTGCCTAGTTTGCAAAGAAAGATCTTAGCCGGAGGTAAAGACATAAGACGGATTGCTAAGGCCTTCTCAAAGTTCGGTTCGTTTCTTTTTTTAGGCCGGGGGATAAATTATCCTTCCGCCTTGGAAGGCGCGCTCAAGTTAAAAGAAATATCTTATATCCCAGCTGAAGGCTATGCTGCCGGAGAGATGAAGCACGGACCGATTGCTTTAATTGATGAGTATAGAGCAGTTGTCTGTATCGCCGTTAATGACAATTTGCATGAAAAAATGCTTTCTAATATCCAGGAAGCTAAAGCAAGAAAGGGAAAAATTCTAGCAATTATATCTAAAGGCGATAAACAGGCTAGTAATTTAGCATATAAATCAATCGTTATTCCCAAAGTAGATAATACAGACTTAAATCCTTTTTTAGCTGCTATTTGCTTGCAGCTATTTGCCTATTATGTGGCTAAAAATCTAGGCTGCGAAATTGACCAACCGCGAAATCTTGCTAAGTCAGTGACCGTAGAATAAGCAAGAGTAAATAAACCATGTTATACCTTGTTGCTACCCCAATCGGAAACTTAGAAGACATTACCTTAAGGGCTCTTAGGGTTTTAGCTGAAGTTGACTATATTCTTTGCGAGGATACAAGGAAAGCTTCTTTTTTACTCAAGCACTTTGGTATTAGTAAAGCCCTAGTCAGTTTCTATGAGCATAATGAGGGAAAAAAAATTCCTAAAATTATCGAGGACTTAAAACAAGGTAAAAATATTGCTTTAATATCAAGCGCCGGTACCCCGGGCATTTCTGACCCCGGCTTTAAGTTAATCAGAAGTTGCCGAGAGAAAGATTTAGAAATTACTTCTTTGCCCGGAGCCTCCAGTTTAATAAACGCCCTGGCTCAGAGTTCTCTGCCCCATGATAAATTTAGCTTTTACGGATTTTTCCCCCGCAAAAAGAGTGCTCAGAAAAAAGCCCTGGAGGAGATAAAAGCGAGTAATATAACTTCTATTTTTTTTGAATCACCTTACAGAATAGTCAAAACTTTAGAAACTATAAAAAGTGTTTTAGGCAAGCGCAAGGTTTCTTTAGCGCGGGAGATGACTAAGAAGTTTGAAGAAGTCTTTGAGGATGAAATAGATAAAGCCATAGCTCATTTTAAAGGAAAAAAGCCCAAGGGTGAGTTTGTTTTGACCATAAGTAAAGTTAAAAAATAACCTTGACACTTTGGCCTTTATTTAGTAAAGTTTAGTAGCCTTTAAGCTGGTCCGGTGAGGCTGGCAAGGACTTAAAAAATGATTATTTATTTACAAAACAACCGTCCTGAAAAAGAAAGGGACGGTTGTTTTTTTGTGATTTTAAGCTTATGAGTAAAGAAAGAATAATCCTTTCAGACCAAGACATAAAAAAAATTCTCCAGAGACTTGCCCACCAAATTGTAGAAAAAAATATCAATCCCGGGGAACTGGTTTTAATAGGTATTCAAACCAGAGGTGTCTATATAGCCCAAAGAGTGCAGGCAATAATCAAAGAAATTGAATCTCAAGAAATTCCCTTAGGAATTTTAGGGATTACTTTATACCGGGATGACCTAACAACAATCGGGCCGAATCCGGTCGTAAAAGAAACTAAGATAGGTTTCGATATCAAAGGAAAAAGAGTTATTTTAATCGATGATGTTCTTTTCACAGGCAGGACTGTCCGGGCAGCCTTAGATGAGATCATGGATTTTGGCCGCCCCCAAGGTATAGAACTCTTAGTTTTAGTCGATCGCGGCCATCGCGAATTACCAATCAGAGCTGACTATGTCGGCAAGAACATGCCGACGTCAAAAGATGAATTGGTAGAAGTAAAATTAAAAGAAGCAGACTCATTAGATCAAGTCACAATAAAAACAAAAAATGGAAAAGTGGACTAAAAAAGACCTCTTAGGATTAGAGGAGCTAAGTAGAGAAGAGATAGAGCATGTCTTGTCAACAGCAGAATCTTTTAAGGAGGTATCAACCCGGGAAATTAAGAAAGTTCCGGCGCTTCGCGGTAAGACAGTAGTAAATTTGTTCTATGAACCATCGACTCGAACCAGAGTTTCTTTTGAGGTGGCAGCTAAGAGGCTTTCAGCTGATGTTATTAACGTTGCTATTGAAACTTCAAGCGTTAAAAAAGGCGAAACTCTAACTGATACCGGTAAAAATATAGAAGCGCTAAAGGCCGATATAATAGTAGTAAGACACTCTTCATCCGGAGCTCCGGCCATGTTAGCCGAAAGTCTAAAAGCCAATGTGGTTAATGCCGGCGACGGCTGGCATGAACATCCTACCCAGGCTTTGCTCGATATGTTTACCTTAAAAGAAAAAATAGGAAGAATCCAGGGCCTTAAGGTAAGTATTGTCGGTGACATTGCTCATTCTCGTGTTGCTCGTTCCAATATCTGGGGGTTAACAAAACTTGGAGCCCTGGTCACAGTCTGCGCACCAAAGGTATTAATACCGGAGGGGATTGAGCAGATGGGGGTTAGGGTCACCCACGATATAGATCAAGCCCTTAAAGATGCCGATGCAGTTAATGTTTTGCGCATGCAATTTGAGCGGGATGAAAGCGCAGCTTTCCCCAAACAACTAGAGTACTTTAAAACTTTTGGTATAACCAGCCAACGCCTAAAGAAGCTTAAGAAAAATATAATTGTAATGCACCCGGGGCCAATAAACCGGGGGATTGAAATTTCAAGCGAAGTAGCTGATGGAGAGAACTCAGTAATCTTAGAGCAAGTCACCAACGGGATTGCCGTAAGGATGGCTGCTTTGTTTTTAGTATCAAATTCCCAACAGGAGTAAGATGAGTATTTTAATTAAACAGGGGAGAGTAATTGATCCGGCTAATAAACGGGATGGTGTCTTTGACCTTTTAATTGAGAAGGGTAAGATTGTTAAGATAGAGGAAAATATAACTGACTCTGCCCAAACAGTTATCAAAGCCCAGGGAAAAATAGTCTCTCCGGGATTAGTCGATATGCATGTGCACTTGCGTGAGCCAGGCAGAGAGGATAAAGAAACTGTTTCAAGCGGCACTCTAGCTGCAGCTAAGGGAGGGGTTACTTCAGTCTTAGCTATGCCTAATACAGAACCGGCTATTGATTCTGAAAGTATTGTTAATCTTTTAGCCAGTATAATTAAAAAAGATGCAAAAGTTAAGGCTTATATTTCAGCTGCTATAACTAAAGGCCGGGATGGTAAAAAAATAACAGATTTTAAAAACTTAAAAAAAGCCGGAGCAATAGCTGTAAGTGATGATGGTTGCTCAGTTGATAGCAAGACCATTATGCTCAAAGCTTTAGAAGAGGCTAAGAAAGAAGACATCTTAGTAATTTGTCACTGCGAGGACCACAGTTTATCTAAGAAAGGGGTTATGAATAAAGGTTTTTTTTCAACTAAATTAGGGCTGTGCGGCATATCGAAAGAATCGGAATATAAAATGGTTGCCCGGGATATAGAGTTAGCTAAAAAAACCGGAGCGCGTATACATATAGCTCATGTAAGCTGTAAAGAGTCAGTAGAAATAATCGCTAAAGCTAAAGCCAAAGGCATAAGAGTTAGCGCTGAGACAGCACCACACTACTTTAGCTTAATCGACGAATCAGTGTCAGGGTATGACACGAATATGAAGATGAACCCGCCTTTAAGAGGGGTAGCTGATTGCCAAGCGATAAAGAAAGGTTTAGCTGACGGTGCTATTGATGCTATTGCCAGCGACCATGCTCCTCATACAATTAATGAAAAAGCAATTGAATTTGACCGGGCAGCTTTTGGGGTGGTTGGTCTAGAGACAGAGCTGGCAGTTGCTATAACCGAACTAATAGATACAGGTATGCTTACTTGGCTCCAACTGATTGCCAAGATGTCTTTGAACCCTTCCAGAATTTTAAACCTTAATCAAGGAAGCTTGGGTATCAATTCTCCGGCAGATGTTATAGTGATATCACCTGATAAAGAGTGGGTAGTAGAGGAAGAAAATATTATTTCTCAATCAAAGAACTCCTCTTTTCTCGGCAAAAAACTAAAAGGTTTAATCGACTATACGATTTGTCAGGGAAAAATTGTTTACCAAAGCCAATAGAAAAACGCAGTTAAAATAAGGCCATGGAATTTGTAGCGGATTTCCACATACATTCAAAGTACTCCCGGGCCACCTCCCGGAATATGGATATTCCTAATTTAACTAAGTGGGCTAGATTAAAAGGCGTTGATCTTGTAGGCACAGGAGATTTCACTCACCACCTTTGGTTAGAGGAGTTAAAACAATACTTAGAACCAAAAGGGAAAAGTGGTTTTTATTTCCATAAAGATGTTAATTTCATCTTAAGCGGAGAAATTTCAAGCATCTACTCACAAAATGGTAAAGTTTACCGGGTTCACAACTTACTCATGGCGCCTTCCTTTGAAATTGTAGAGGAGATTAATAAAATGCTTTCAGCCCACGGCAACATCGCCTCAGACGGCCGGCCTATTTTAGGTATGAGTTGCTTAAGGTTAGCTGAAGAGTTGTTTAAAATCTCAGAAGATATTATTTTGATCCCGGCTCATATTTGGACCCCTTGGTTTTCTCTCTTTGGTTCAAGGTCAGGCTTTGACGCCATTGAAGAAGCTTTTGGTAAGTACACTGATAAGATATACGCGCTTGAAACTGGTCTGTCGTCTGACCCAGCAATGAACTGGATGATTTCAAGCTTAGACAAATACACTCTAATTTCTAATTCTGATTCTCACTCTCCTTCACGGATTGGCAGAGAAGCAAATATTTTTGACTGCGAATTCAACTATTGGGAAATAAGAGATGTTTTAAAAACAAAGGATAAAAACAGGTTTCTTTATACTATTGAATTCTTTCCCCAAGAGGGAAAATATCACTATGACGGACATAGAAACTGTAATGTCTGTCTGCATCCGGATGAAACAAGAAAGAACAAGGGAATCTGCCCGGCTTGTAAGAAGCCTCTCACCAAAGGAGTTCTTTACAGGGTACAAGAATTAGCGGATCGTGATTATGGTTATATTCCTGAAAACGCAATTGGCTATAAGAGCATGGTTCCCTTAGATGAGATTATTTCTGAGGCAAAAGGAATAGGCAAGCAGAGTAAGGCAGTTCAGAAAGAATATTTAGATGCAATTTATAATGCTGGTTCAGAGCTCAACATTTTAACTAAAACCCCGACCAAAGATTTATACTCACATTTACCGGAGCGCATAGCTGAAGGTATAAGATTGGTTCGGGAAAAAAAGATTGATACTATACCCGGTCACGATGGTGAATACGGAGTTATTAAAATTTTTAATCAAGAAAAAAAAGAAGACACAAAGCAAGATCAGCAAATGACACTTTTTTAATTACAAACTTTTATAATAATAAAATGAACATTGCAGTTGTAGGCGGCCATCGCTGCTCAAAGAAAAATTATGAAATCGGTCAAAAAATTGGCGAGCTTATTGCCAAAGAAGGGTGGATCTTACTTAGTGGTGGTGGTCCGGGAATAATGAAAGCTTCTTGCCAAGGAGCAAAGAAAGCTGGAGGACTTACCGTAGGTATTCTACCGAGTTATGATGGTAAAGAAGCCAATAAATTTATAGATGTAAAGTTGACCACCGGTCTGGGCTATGCCAGAAACGTCTTAATTATCCGTTCAGCCGATGCAATTATAGCTGTGGATGGAGAGTACGGAACATTATCAGAAATCGCCTTTGCTTTTAATGAGCCTAAGCCAATTATTGGCATTAACACCTGGAAGATCAAAGGCTTAAAACAGGTAAAAACACCGAAGGCAGCAATCAATTATATAAAGCTAGCTTTTAAAAGGAGAAAGAATGCTTAACAAGAGCGAGATCAAAGAGTTAATTGAAAAGAATAAATTAATTGAAAATTACATTAATCTAGACAAACAATTAACACCTAATGGTTTTGATATTAGCGTGGAAAGTGTATCGAAATTTGAAAGTGCCGGAGCCTTAGATTTTTCGAATTCTGAAAGAGTTGTGCCTTCCGGGATAGAAATTATGCCGCAAAAAAAGAAAACAGACGATAAGTATGGTTGGTGGAGTTTGCAAAAGGGAGCCTATAAAGTTAGGACCAACGAAGTTGTTAATTTAAGTAATAACTTATCAGCCCTGGCTTTTAGCCGGACCTCACTCCTGCGCATGGGAGCTTTTACTCAAAACGGAGTTTGGGATGCCGGGTTCAAGGGTAAAGGTGAATTTATCTTAGTGGTCCAAAACCCTAGAGGTGTAGAATTAAAACAAAATGCCAGACTTATTCAGTTAGTATTTTTTAGGGTAGAGGAGACCGAAGAGTATGACGGCGTATATAAAAATCTAAAGTAAGAATGAGTGATGAAGAAAAATTTGATTTTGAAAGTATAAGTCAGGAATCGGAGGAGCTTAGCTTTGATAAGTTATTGCCCTGCCCTCATTGTAATAAGCCGATTCCTCAAGAATCTACCATGTGTCTGTATTGTTCAGAGGAAGTTAACTTTTACGGTTCTAAAAGACCTATCTGGGTAATAGTAACCGCTGTAATAGTGTTAATTGCTTTTACTGCGCTTATGTTAATGTCTTTTTAAAGGATGAAAACTCTGCAAATTAACTTCCAAAAAAGAAACACGTTTATAAATACGCTCACTCTTAATTAGGCAGATTACGGCATCTCTTGTATAAGATCGAAGTGGCTACCGGGTGTATTCTCTTGCTTTTTTGTGCGCCTTAATATAAAATACAATTATCAAAAAAGCGGTCCCCCTAAACTTACTACAGAATTTTTCTGCAGTTGCGATTGAGGTGTTATCAAAATCCTTTTAAAATATACAAATGAAGGCATTAAAAACAAAAAATAGGTATATTTTGCTGTCTATCCTTCTACTGGCTGCAATTTTAATGTTTACCGGTTTGTCAATATATTCTTTGAATGGCGATGAATATAATTCGATTGTGGAATCAACACATCTTATGACAAGCTGGAATGCGACAGCTTATTTTGGTATTATGAATTTATGGATGCGTGTCAGTCATGGCGTCATGTGGGCAAGGTTGCCTTCGGCAATATTTGGGTTGCTAGCCGTTGCTGTTTTGTATTATATCGGCAAGAAAATGGGAGGAGTCTATACCGGTATTGCTGCAGGATTGATGGCTGCTACGTCACCATTTCTTATTTATCATTCCCAGGAATTCCGATTTTATTCTTTTTTTATACTCACGTCTTCTCTTTTTTATATGGCCACACTACATTTTGCTGAGGGTAAAAAGTCAATTACCTCTCTCGCCATTTTAATCATAACGTGCTTTACGATTGTTTTATCACATTTTTTTGGAGTGTTTGCCCTTGCCCCTCAACTCGCTGTCATGTTGGTCGCTATGAGCCCCAAAGAGTTACGTTTAAAGCGGGCTGTAATAGTTACAATACTTTTTATGAGTTTATCGGCTTTATTTTTTATTCCTGGCGTATCTCGATGGATATGGTTGTTTCACCAAAGATATGGCAACGAAGGCTCTCCAAAAGAACTAATTGTAACGCCTATGGGATTAATTAATACTGCAAAAATTGTTTGGACGCATTATATTTTTGTATTTGGATATCATGTATACCCATTTTTACACATTGGGATAACACTTTTTATGGGGATGAGCCTAGGTCTTGTTGGGGTAGTATTCTTTAAGGGGGCAGCAAAGTTGTTTCGGGAGAGTCGCTGGTGCGCTTTGCCTCTGATGTATGTTTTAACTTTATTGATAGTTTTTTTTGTAATAGAATCTGTGGCTGGTAGGTATACTTGTAACGGTCTTTCCCCTCGACACGTAGCTTTTCTGTGGCCGATTTTTTTGCTTATTATTGCTGTTGGTTTAAATTCTTTTTCGCGAAGAGTCTTTTTCTGTCTGCTGACAGGTATCATAATGCTCAATATAAGTTCATTGTGGCCTAGGTGGACCAGGCAGTGGTCATATGTGGAAGTTAGTGATTATCGGGGTGCTGCCAGTTTTGTGGATTCGTGGATCTCTGATGATACTGTTGTCATACATAATGGGCGTTCTGAGGGAGGAGTTAAGTTTTATTTTCCCAAGAACGATAAACTCGTAGCTACTTATGAGCCATCGTTTTTAGAAAATTTGCCTGACATCTTAAATTCTCAACGCTGCATTTTTATTGTGGGCCGTTCACTCGTAAATCAGGAATATTTAACTGATTTGCTTCAAGTCATTACTAAAGAATACACCTTGATTGGTGGATATGTCGAATACCCGGTTTTTGTATATATTTTTGATCAAAAGAAAACTCAGGGCTATCTGATTGATAATAAGAACGGTCAAATACACCAGCCACTTTCTGTTTATGGGGTGGAATTCCAAGATCTGGATTTGCCATTCAAAGTTCGTGCTGATAATATACCGTTTGTTGTCAGGGGCGCTTTTAGCATATCAAATTATAAAGGTAATCATGAAGTGGACGTACCACTTTCTTCAGCAACTCAGGGTAAAGGTATAGTCCTGTTGAGCAATGTTCTTGAGGCGGAAAACTTAAATGCTGGAGACAAGATAGCAGAAATTATTGTTACTGATGACCAAGGCCAGAGTATTATTTTCCCTCTGTTTTTTGGCCGAGAAACCCAGGATTGGTTTCAATCAGAACTTACTAACACCCCATATGATATAGCATATAAATGGGAAAAACAGTTTGCTATGGTAGGGCAAGCACGTTATTCGCAGGCATGGCGCCATTTTCAAGCAGGAATTTATGCTAGTCATATTCCTTTTGACTATCCCTTTAAGATAAAAAATATCACTTTTCGTTACACTGCTTCCAAAGGGTCCTTATACATTTGGGGAATTGCAGTTAAATAAGGTAAGTAAAAAACTAGTAAGGCTATTAAGCTTTTAAGAAATGGATTTAAGAGAAGCAAAAAATGTAACTCACCGACATCCATGGGAAATGTCTCGGGGCGCTTCACTATTACATATTTTAAAAGAAGGAATGCATGAGGCATGCTATGCCGATATTGGAAGTGGAGATTTATTTTTTGCCAAGAAACTTAAACAGATAACTCCCAAACAAATTTATGCCGTGGATATAAACTATAAATCTCTAGGAAAGAAAGACAATATCAGTAAACTCAAAAATTTATCCTCTATTCCTAGAAAGAGTGTTGATTGTGTTCTTTTGTTAGATGTTTTAGAACACATCAAAGACGATGAAGGTTTTGTCGGGTCCTTGTTGGAAATCTTGAAAGAGGAAGGAGTAATTCTCATAACCGTTCCTGCCTATCAATTTCTTTATTCAGGACATGATATGTTCTTGAAACATTTTAGAAGATATCGAAAAAAAAATCTGATAAAAATATTAAAAAAATATAACCTTACAATAAAAGAAGACTTTTATTTTTATACAGTTTTATTTTTTACACGCTGCCTTCAGTTAGCACTTACAAAATGTGGCCTTTTCAAAGTAAAGAATCAAGGTATAGGGAATTGGAGATTCTCAAAGAGGCATTTATTGACCTTACTAATTACCAATATTTTAAATATCGACTTTTTTATAAATAGAACTATTGCAAAGTTGGGAATAAGTTTTGGAGGACTTTCTATATGCGTGGTAGCTCAAAAAGAGAGAACTTAATATTTTCCTGTTATAATAAGGTAAAAGAGCTAATTAGTAAGTGCAGTGATGAGTATTGGCAGTTTACTGTTTGTGAGTTAGCATTGTAATTGTATTAGGTTTAAGTAGCCAGAACATATTTAAAGGCCAAAAGAAAATGGATATGCATAAAGAGAATAAGAGTGTAGATGTAGTTATTCCTGTATATAATGAGGAAGCCTGCCTCTCAAGAAATATAGAGATGTTATATACTTATTTGGGAAAAATAAGTAATTTCTCATGGAAAATAATTATAGCTGACAATGCTTCTGTCGATGAGACGCTTCAGATCGCAAAAAAATTATCTGCACAGCATAAAAGAATTACCTATTTTCACTTGCCAGCAAAAGGAAAAGGGAGAGCACTCAGAAAAGCATTTCTTAGAAGCTCTGCTGATCTTGTCTGTTGCATGGATGCAGATCTTTCAACTAATTTGCGCTATTTAAGGATTTTATTTGAAGGTATAGCTTGTGGCTTTGATTTGGCCGTCGGCACTCGATTAATGCAGGCATCAATGACAAAAAGAAGGTGGAATCGGGAAA
>CAJXAF010000026.1 GCA_913050175.1 uncultured bacterium | reverse complement strand
GCACTATGCCGAGGTTCATAATGATCTGGGAGTTCTCTATGAGTCTATGGGTAATGAAGACCAGGCTCTAGCTATGTACAAAAAAGTTCTAGATATAGACCCAGACTACTTACCAACATATACAAATTTAGCTTTCCTTTATGAGAAAAGAGGTGAGATTGAAAATGCGACTTTATACTGGAAAAAACGTTATTTAGCCGGCGAACAAGGTGACTACTGGTGGGAAGTTTCCCGTCAGCACTTACTTAAATTGGGAACATACCCGGAAGTTAAAAAGGCAATAATGGAAAAAAAGGCAGCCAGACTGTCTAGAGAATTGATCTATAAGCGGGAGCAACAGAGATTAGTAAAAATTGAAGAGGCAAGACTCCACTTTGATCTTGGTAATAATGCTTTTATTGTTAAAGATTATGCACTAGCTTTAAGAGAATTTAGAACTGTTCTTTCTTTAAATGTAGCCGACGATAAACTTAATTCAGATGCCAGGGATCTTTATGAACAATCTGAAAGATTTTTATTACGTCAACAAGCTTATGTTAACACTAAAAATGCTTTAGATTACATTGAAAATGACGATTTTTTATCCGCAGCCGATAAGCTAAAAGATGCTCTTGCAGCCGTTTTCCGTATATCCCAATAATATTTAGGTACTTAACCAGCCTTTTAATTCAAAATGCATCTAACTATTTATCATTCTCTTATCCAATAATAGATGGGCCAGTTGTACCGCCAAAACATTCTTAACTAATTTTTTAATGGCAACTCCTCAAAGGCCAGTGGTCTAATGGCTAAAAAATCAATTTTTCTTATTGACGGTACCTCCATATGTTATCGTTCATTCTTTGCAATTAAGCTTTCGACGGCAGCCGGGTTTCCTACAGGAGCGGTATACGGGGTTTATAATACGCTTAAAAAGATTATTTCCAAATATAAACCTGATTATCTAAGCGTTTGTTTTGATGTTTCCCGGAAAACTCATCGGGCTGAGAAGTTTAAAGATTATAAGGCCAATAGGCCTCCTTTGCCAGATCCCTTAAAGTTACAGCTACCTATCATTAGAAAGTTGATATCGGCCCTAGGTATAAATATGGTTGAAAAAGAGGGCTATGAAGCCGATGATGTCATAGCTACATTGTGTAAAAAGGCCGTCAAGGAGGACTTAGCAGTGGTTATCGTAAGTTCTGATAAAGATTTATATCAACTTATTACATCAGCTGATGTAACTATGTATAACTATATGAAGGATAAAATAATTGACCGGCGAGGTTTTAGGAAACAATTTGGCTTTAGCCCGGAGTTAATAGTTGATTACTTATCTTTAGTTGGTGATACCAGTGATAATATACCGGGAGCAAGAGGCATTGGCAAGGTGGGCGCCACAAAATTAATAGAGGAATTTGGCACAATAGAGAGTTTATTTAATAATTTAGATAAAATAAAACCAAAAATGAGAGAGTTACTTAAAAAAAATAAGGATCAGATATATCTAAGCAGGGAGTTGATAGTGCTATCGGACTGTCATGTCCCTTTAACTTTAAAGAATTTTCAGATAAAAGCTCCAGATCAGGATATTTTGCAAAAGATGTTTAAAGATTTAGAATTTAAAACTCTAATTAAAACAGAGGGAATTTCCTCTAAGAAAATAAATTTAGAACTAAAAGAAAACCCACCGGAAAAATTAATCAATAAACTATTTAAGAAATCAATTTTCTTTTTTGTAAATAATGAATTTACTTTTACTTATGATCCTGAGGAGGCTTGTCTTTATAAATTTAAAACTCTCAGCCTTAAAAGTATTTTTTCTAATAAGAATGCTAAGAAGATTTCTTATGGTTTTAAAAATGCAACTATTGAAAATCCGAACTGTGAATTTGTTGGGCTATCTTTTGATATAAAGATTGCTGCTTATCTGCTTGATTCAAGCCTGGCTGATTATGAATTCACAACCTTAGTAACTCATTACTTACACGAGAGTATAAACGAAGCTGATACTCATCTCTATCCTTATTACATATATCGACTTTATAAGGTATTAGAAACTCGCTTAAAAGACAATGGCTTAGAAGATCTTTTTTTCGATGTCGAAATGCCTTTAATAGAGATATTAGCCAGGATGCAGATCGATGGCGTAAAGGTAGATATAAAAGTCTTAAAGAGCTTATTAGAAGCTGTAGATAAGAAAACTAAAAAAGCCGAGGTCCAAGCTTTTAAAATAGCCAGAAAAGAATTTAATCTTAACTCTCCTAAACAACTCTCTGAGGTTCTTTTTCATGACTTAAAAATAAAACCTATTAAAAAAACAAAGACAGGATTCTCAACCAACGAAGAAGTTTTAGATAAGTTGTCTCCTAAGTATCCTATAGCAGCAGTTATTTTAGATTACAGGCATCTGACTAAATTAAGAAATACTTATATACTTCCTTTAATTGAAGATGTCCAAAAAAAAGCTGGCATGCTTCATGCCCAATTCCATCAGACTAATACCCAGACAGGAAGGCTTTCCAGTTCATCCCCTAATTTACAAAGTATTCCGGTTAAAGGAGAATTTTCAGATTGGTTGCGTAAAGCTTTCACTTCGAACTATAAAGGAGGTCTGCTCTTATCTGCTGACTACTCTCAAATAGAATTAAGAATTTTAGCCCATTTATCCGGCGATAAGAATCTAGTCAAAGCCTTTAACCAGGATTTGGATATTCATTCTTTTACTGCAGGCCTGCTATTTGATTTAGATCCTAAGGAGGTCAGCGATTCCCAGAGAGCAATAGCAAAACGGGTTAATTTCGGTATTATTTATGGTATGAGTTCTTACGGTCTTGCCAAAGAGTTGAAAATAACGCCGCTTGAGGCAGAGGACTTTATTGATGATTATTTTGAACGCTATAAAGGCGTAAAAAAATATATAAAGGAAACCTATAGCCAGGCTGAAGACAATGGGTATTCAGAAACAATCCTTGGTAGAAGAAGAAAATTAACTGAGATACACAGCGAAAATATGCATATAAGAGAATTTGCCCGCCGACAAGCTGTAAATGCTCCCATTCAGGGTTCTTGTGCAGACTTAATTAAAATAGCCATGATAAAAATTCATAAGGAACTAAGAGGTAATAAGTTAAAAACAAAATTAATCCTCCAAATTCACGATGAGCTTGTTTTTGATGTCCCGGCCGAGGAGTTAGATAAAGTGAAGGTATTTATTAGGGACTATATGCAGGAAGCTTTAAAATTAACCGTACCGATTAAAGTTAATTTAAAAGTCGGCAAGAATTGGGGCCAGATGCAAAATTTGAATTGTTAAACAATAAGTTTATATATGGCAATTGTTGGTTTAACCGGAAATCTAGCAAGCGGCAAAAGTAGTGTTACCAAGCTATTAAAGAGTAAGGGTGCAGTAATTTTTGATAGCGATAAAATGGTGCATTCTTATTATAAGTATAAAAAAGGAGAGGTTTTTAAAAAAATTGCCAGGAGCTTTCCCCAGTGTCAGGAAAGCGGCCGTATTTTAAGAAATAAACTAAGAAGAGAAGTTTTTAGTGATCCTAAGAAATTGAAGAGACTCGAAAACATTATCCACCCAAGAGTTATTAAGGACTTATTGATTTGGATAAAGAAATCAAAAAACAAAAATAAAATATATGTTGCCGAGGTACCTTTGCTTTTTGAGAAAGGACTCACTAAACATTTTGAAAAAATTATCTTGGTAGAAGCTAAGAAGGATATTTTAATTAAACGGATAAGTGAAAAATATGATCTTAGTAAAATCCAAGCCAGGCATAGATTATCACTATATATACCACTTAAAGAAAAGAGAAGAAAAAGTAACTTTATAGTTAAGAATAATTTTGATTTTAAAGCATTACAAAAGGAGGTCGATTTATTGTGGAAAAAGCTAAGTCTAAATTAAAAAGTCAAAAACATTCAGCCGGTGATGGTAGCGTTGACATCGGAACTCTAAAAGAATTAAAGATTTCTGAGTTAACCAAAGTAGCTAAAGATCTTAAGGTAAATGGTCTTAGCGGTGTTAAAAAGCAGGATCTAATATTTAGGATCTTGCAGGCTCAGGCTGAGAAAAAAGGTCTTATGTTTGGCGACGGGGTCTTAGAAGTCCTCCCAGAAGGTTTTGGCTTTTTGCGAGCTACTAATTACAACTATTTACCTTCACCAGACGATATTTATGTATCTCCTTCACAAATTAGAAAATTCTCCCTGCGTACCGGGGATACAGTCTCGGGACAGATAAGGCCTCCCAAAGATAATGAAAAATATTTTGCTCTGCTTAAAGTTGAAGCAGTTAACCTTGAGCACCCGGATGAATCCAGGAATAGGATTCTCTTCGACAATTTAACACCCATATATCCAAAAGAAAGATTTATTCTGGAAACTGAACCCAAAGAGATTTCAACCAGGATAGTGGATATTCTCTGCCCAATCGGTAAGGGCCAGCGTAGTTTAATCGTAGCTCCGCCATACAGCGGTAAAACAGTATTGATGCAGAAGGTTGCCAATGCAATTACGAAAAACTACCCTGATGTTATCCTCATGGTCCTTCTCATTGATGAGCGGCCTGAAGAAGTAACTGAAATGAAAAATACCGTAAATGGCGAGGTTATAAGTTCTACTTTTGATGAGCCGGCTCAAAGGCACGTTCAGGTAGCAGAAATGGTTATTGAAAAAGCTAAGAAGCTGGTTGAACATAAAAAAAATGTAGTGGTCTTACTTGATAGTATTACTAGATTGGCCCGGGCCTATAATCTTGTTGAGCCACACTCAGGAAGAATCCTCTCAGGAGGTATAGATTCAAATGCTTTGCACAAACCAAAAAGATTCTTTGGTGCTGCCAGAGCTTTAGAGGAAGGTGGATCTTTAACTATTATAGCAACAGCTCTAGTTGATACAGGTTCACGAATGGATGATGTAATTTTTGAAGAATTTAAAGGAACCGGTAATATGGAAATAACTATGGATAGAAGTATTTTCCAGAGAAGACTCTATCCTTCAATTGACATTAAACGTTCCAATACCAGAAGAGAAGAGCTGCTTATACACCCTGATGAACTTCAAAGAATTTGGGTATTACGTAAGGCCCTTAATGAATTAAATTCAGCTGAGGCTTTAGAGTTGTTAATCGAAAGACTCTCTAAGACAAAAAATAATGTTGAGTTCCTTTTAACTCTAAATAAGTAAAATATAACAGGTAATAGGAGGTTTACGATGAAAAAAAAGGGTCACCCTAAGTATGAGGCTGCAACTATTATGTGTGCTTGCGGAAATGTAGTTCATACGCGTTCAACAAAGAAAGCCATTAATGTAGAGATTTGCTCTAAATGTCACCCTTTCTTCACCGGAAAACAGAAATTTGTTGATTCTGAAGGAAGAGTCGATAAATTTTTGAAGAAATACGGTAAGAAAAAATAAATTTAGCTACTCTGCTTAGTTTAAAAATTATGATTAACTTTGATAAGCTCAAAGAAGAATATAATGCTATATCCGAACAATTATCTTCCCAAGAGTTAATTAAGGATAGAGAAAAATACACTAAATTAGCTAAAAGGTTTTCTTATCTGGAAAAAATTATTAAATTATTTCAAAAAAAAGAAAACTTAGCTAAAGAAGTAGAGCATTTAAAAGATATTTTATCTGATCCTAAAGAGTCAGAGGAGATGAAGGCCTTGGCTCAGGAGGAATTGGCTAACTTTGAGAAAAAAATCGAAGATATTACTCAAGATATTGACGATAAGATATTTCTTAAGAGCCAACCCCAACGAGATATAATCATTGAAATACGGTCAGCTGCTGGAGGAGATGAAGCCGCTTTATTTTCTGCTACTTTGCTTAAGATGTACACCAGGTATGCCGAAATAAATAATTGGAAATTAGAGATTTTAAGTTCTTCTCCTACAGAAATAGGCGGATTTAAAGAAGTAATCTTTTCAGTAAAGGGCAAGGGTGCATCAAGCTATCTGAAATTTGAGATTGGAGTGCACCGGGTTCAAAGAGTTCCGGTTACTGAATCAGGCGGGAGAATCCATACTTCGACCGTAACCGTAGCAGTTTTGGTTGAGCCTAAGGAAGTAGAGATTAAGCTAAATCCCGACGATATAAGAATTGATACTTTTCGCTCCTCTGGAGCAGGAGGTCAGCATGTTAACGTTACCGATTCAGCAGTTCGCATGACTCATCTTCCTACCGGGATAGTTGTAAGCTGCCAGGATGAGCGTTCGCAGATAAAAAATAGGGCAAAAGCCCTTCGGGTAATGAAAGCCAAAATATTGCAGAAGCAACGCCAGGATGAGGCTAATAAAATTACTGAATCCAGACGTACTCAAGTTGGCAGTGGTGAGCGAAGCGAAAAAATAAGAACCTATAATTTTCCCGAAAGAAGGGTGACTGACCATAGAATAAACCTCACTCTTTATCGCTTGGAAGAAATCCTCGAAGGTAATTTGAGTTTAGTCTTAAAAGAGCTTATAAAGAAAGAAAGGGAAAATGTTTATAAATCCCAAGGATTAACTTAAAATTATTAATTTATGAAACTACAACATTGGTTAAGTATAAACAGAAATTATTTTTCTGATACAGACATGCGGTATCTTTTAAAAAATATCTTTAACTTAAAATCATCTTCTCTGATGAGCACTGATAAGTTCTTAACTAATAAACAATTAGCTAGTCTTGATACAGTAAAAAAATTATACATAGAAGGCATGCCTTTGGCTTATATCTTAGGAAAAGAAGATTTCTTTGGTTTTGAACTCAAAATAAGCAGAGACGTTCTTATACCAAGAAAGGAAACTGAACTTATAGCTGAGGAAGCTATTAGAATAATTAAAGAAAATAACTTAAAATATATTCTTGATTTATGCTGCGGCTCCGGCAATATTGGTCTTAGTATAAAAAAATTCCTGGATAAGGATATTTTCCTTACTGGCTGTGATATCTCAACAAAGGCTTTGAAAATAGCAGCTTTAAATAATCAGATCCATAATGCAGGTATCAAATATATAAATAGCGACTTATTAAGTGCTTTTAAAAAGCAAGTTTTTGACTTAATTGTAGCTAATCCTCCTTATGTTGAGAGTAGAAATATAAAAGGCTCTTTATCCTATGAACCGAAGCTAGCTTTAGAGGCTGGGAGTGATGGATTGTTTTTTATTAGAAAAATCTTAAAGCAAGCTCACCTCTATTTAAAAGATTCTGGGTTCCTGATCATGGAGATAGGATATAGACATAAGGATCCTGTTAGAGAGCTTATAGATAGTTTCGGTAACTATAATACAGTAGGTTGGATTAAAGATTATTCTCAGCATTTTCGTGGGGTAGTAATTAAAAAAGCAAAATAAACAATGGATAAGTTTTTAGTATATAATTCATCATTATCTGGTTCAGTAAAAATAAGTGGGTCTAAAAATGCTGCCTTACCAATAATGGCAGCTACTTTGCTTACTGAATGTAAGTGCATTCTGCACAATATTCCTGATCTTATGGATGTTAGGACAATGATAAAAATACTGGAAGTTTTAGGAAAAAGAATAGATTTTAAAAACAATACTTTAATTATAAGAAATTGTTCAAACAAAGCTTTTATTGCTCCTTACAACTTAGTAAGAACCATGCGGGCATCTTTTTGTTGCTTAGGCCCTTTACTTGGTAAGCGAAAGAAAGCCAAAGTTGCTCTTCCCGGAGGATGTGTAATCGGGCCCAGGCCGGTAGACCTGCACCTTAAAGGCTTACAAAGCCTAGGAGCCCAGATCTCAATAGATAAAGGCTATTGCTTGGGGAAAACTAAGCAGTTAAAAGGTGCGCATATTTACTTAGGCGGTGCTTTTGGTTCATCAGTCCTAGCTACAGCAAATGTTTTAATGGCAGCAGTCTTAGCCGATGGCGAAACTGTTATTGAGCATGCTGCCTGTGAACCGGAAATAGAGAGCTTAGCAATTTTTCTCAATAAAATTGGTGCTAAAATTCAAGGCCACGGCAGTCCCATAATGCGGGTTAAAGGTGTTAAAAAATTGAGCGGCTGTGAATTTAATAATATCTGTGATCGCATAGAAGTCGGAACTTTTATAGCAGCCAGTTTAGCTACCAGGTCGGCTTTAACGATTAAAGAGGTAGAAGTTTTTCATCTGACTTCAGTAATTGATATTGCCAGAAAAATCGGCGCAGAAATAAAAATTAATGGCAGGACTTTGTTTATAAAACCAAAACAAAGACTAAATCCAATTAATATAACGACTCTTTGCTACCCAGGGTTCCCAACTGATTTACAAGCTCAATTCATGGCAGCTTTGAGCTTTGCTAAAGGAATATCTTTGATTACTGAAAAAATATATCCTGATAGATTCATGCATGTAGGAGAATTAAATCGTATGGGGGCAGCTATTCAAAGAAGCGGTCCTCATTGTATAATTGAAGGAAAAGAAAAGCTTTTCGGTGCTGAAATTATGGCTTCTGACTTAAGAGCTTCAGCAGCTTTAGTCATTGCCGGATTAGCTGCTCAAGGCAAAACTGAAATACTCAGAGTTTATCATATTGACAGGGGCTATGAAAAAATAGAAAATAAGCTTAAAAAGCTGGGAGCAAAGATAGTCAGAAAAAAGCAATAAAATGAAAATTTTAGTCATCGACAATTATGATTCCTTTACATACAATCTTGTCCAGTATTTGCAGGAGCTAGGTGCTGATACTATTGTTTTTCGTAATGATAAGATTAGTTTAGCTAAAATTAAGAAACTAAAATTTAGGATGGCTGTGATTTCACCCGGGCCGGGCAGACCCGAGGATGCCGGGATAAGCTGCGCCTTTATTGAAAAATTTCATAAAAATGTACCTATTTTAGGAGTTTGCCTTGGTCATCAGTGCATTGGTTCAGCCTTTGGTTCAAGAATCGTAAGAGCCCCGGAAATAATGCATGGTAAGACATCTTTGATTTATCATAATTCAAGAGATATTTTTTCCGGGATCAATAATCCTTTTGTGGCTACACGCTATCATTCACTTATTATAGAGAAGAAATCTTTAGCTGATAATTTAAATATAACTGCTCATACTAAGAGTGGTATAATTATGGGGGTTAAAAGTAAAAAATACCCTCTTTACGGGGTTCAATTTCATCCGGAATCAATTCTAACAAAAGACGGTAAGAGCATTCTTGCTAACTTTATTAAATTATGATTAAAAAGCTAATTGCTAAAATTGCTAAAGGTCAGGACTTAGAATTTAAAGAATCTTGTAGTCTTTTTGAGGATATTTTTAATTCTAAATTAACTCCGGCTCAAATAGCTGCTATTTTGGTAGGTTTAAAGGTTAAGGGTGAAACTGAAGTAGAGATAGCAGGGGCAGTTACAGTTATTAGGAAAAAGGCAAAGAAGATCGATACTAGCAATAAATTCCTTGGCATAAAGAGCAGTAAAGATTCAATTATAGATACCTGTGGAACCGGCGGGTCGGGATTAAATAAGTTCAATGTTTCAACTGCTACAGCTTTTGTTGTTTCGGCTTCAGGGGTAAAAGTAGCCAAACACGGTAATAAAGCTATGTCTTCAAATTGTGGCAGTGCCGATGTTTTAGAGGAGTTAGGTATAAAAATTTCAAGCTCTTTATCCACGATGGAAAAATCCTTGCGGGATATTGATATAGCTTTTCTTTATGCGCCCTTATATCACCCGGCCCTGGGAAGTGTAGCTACTATTAGAAGAGAATTAGGCATAAGGACTATTTTTAACATTTTAGGGCCACTTTGTAACCCGGCCTTGGCTAATCATCAGCTCCTAGGTGTGCATAGTCCTGAGCTAGTGCTTACTTTAGCTAAAGTTTTAAGAAAGATCGGTGTAAGTAAAGCTATGGTAGTAAATGGCAAAGATGTTTGTGATGAGATATCTTTAACAGGAAAAACAAAAGTTGCTTTAGTAAAGGGTAAAAGCATAAGCTTCCAAGAACTTAAACCATCAGATTTTGGCCTAAAAAAGATATGCTTAGACGATATTTTAGTAAGCAGTGGGAGACAATCGGCAAAAATAATCAAAAGTATTTTAGCTGGCAAGAAAGGGGCACCCCGGGATATGGTTTTAGCTAATGCCAGTGCTTGCTTATATATATTAAGTAAGGTAAGAACTTTAAAAGACGGCGTTAAGATGGCTGGTCAATTAATAGATGACGGCAAAGCTTACAATAAATATAAGCAGTTTAAAGACTTTTTGGAGAATAATGCATAAGATTTTATCACTTATACTTGATGCTAAGAAAAAAAGAATCAAAGTTCTAAAGAAGAACAACGATGCTTTTTTATCTTTAGTTAAAAAAGCCCCGCAACCGCTATCTTTTAAAAATGCTATTAAACAGGAAGGCAAAATTTCTCTTATCGGTGAAATAAAACAGGCCTCTCCCTCTTGTGGCATTTTATGCAAAGATTTTTCGCCTCTCGATATAGCTAAAAAATATAAGAAACAAAAAGTAAAAGCTATTTCAGTAGTCACTGAGGAAGATTACTTTTTGGGCAAAATAAATTATATTGAAAACATAAAGAAAAAAATCGACATTCCTATTCTAAGAAAAGACTTCATTCTTGAAAGAGTTCAGGTCTTAGAATCCAGAGCTGTTGGTGCTGATGCTATTCTTTTAATCATGGGGATTCTTAGTGAGGAGAAAGTAAAAGATCTTTATTTTTTCGCTAAAGACTTAGGCATGGATGTTTTAGTCGAAGTGCATACCGAAAAAGAGTTAAAGAAAGTTCTAAAAGTGGGGGTTGATATAATAGGTATTAATAACCGCAATCTCCATACCTTTGAAGTTGATATAAGACGCTGCCAAAAACTAGTACCTTTTATTCCTGAGAATATAGTCAGGGTCAGCGAAAGCGGTATAAAGAGCCTTCGTGATATTTTACTACTTAAAGGTTTAGGCATAGATGCAGTTTTGGTAGGTGAGTCTTTAATGAGGGCGGATTCTATAGAGGAAAAGATAAAGGAACTTAATATCGATTCTTAAATTAATATTTAGAAATGGCAAAAGTAAAGATCTGCGGTATTACGAATCTTGAAGATGCACTTAAGGCCTCTAAATTTGGGGCTGATACTCTTGGCTTTATTTTTACAAAAAAAAGCCCCCGCTGGATAAAAAGAGAACAGGCAAAGAAAATCATAGATAAACTAGATCCTTTTCTAACTAAGGCAGGGGTTTTTCTTAATCAGGATAAAGAGGAGGTTTTGTCGTTGGCTAGGGAGCTAAAGCTTGATATTTTACAATTTCACGGTAAGGAGTCTCCGGCCTATTGCAATTCTTTTAAAAGAGAGTTTAAGATTATAAAAACCCTATTTCCTGAAAATAGACCTTTTAAAAACGTAATAGCCCGTTTTAAAATAGATGCTTTCTTATTTGATCTGCAACTGGCTAAGAAGTTAAAGGGGAGTAAAACCTTGCCAGCCAATGTTTTAAAAGAAGCAGCCAAACTTATTAAGGATAATAAGAGGATAATAATTTCCGGAGGTCTAAATTCAGAAAATATATCGGGAGTCCTTAAGCTTAAGCCCTATGCAGTTGACGTTTGTAGCGGTATTGAGGAACTTGTCGGCAAAAAGAATGAGTCCGAAATGAGATTATTTATAAAAAAGGTAAAAAATGCAGCTACCGGATAAAAAAGGATATTTTGGAAAATTTGGCGGTCAGTACATCCCTGAGACTCTCTCAGTCTGTTTAGAGGAGCTAGAGAGTGCTTACAAAGAAGTTTCCCGGGATAAAAGCTTTAAAGCCCAGCTTAAAGACTATTTTTTAGATTATGCCGGCCGGCCAACAGGATTATTTCTGGCAAAAAATTTAAGTAAACACTTGAAAATTAAGATTTATCTAAAGCGTGAGGACTTACTGCATACCGGAGCTCATAAGATAAACAATGCTTTAGGCCAGGCATTATTGGCTAAATTTATGGGTAAAAATAGAATTATTGCCGAAACCGGTGCTGGCCAGCACGGTGTAGCAGTTGCTACTGTTTGTTCTTATTTGGGCTTAGATTGTAGTATTTATATGGGCCAGGAGGATATAGTCCGGCAAAACATGAATGTCCTTAGGATGAAGGTCTTAGGAGCTAAAGTTATACCTGTGACTAGTGGCTCTCAAACTCTTAAAGATGCCTGCAATGAGGCTTTTAGAGATTGGGTGACTAATGTTAGAAATACCTATTACTTATTGGGTTCAGCTGTTGGTCCACGCCCCTATCCTGAAATGGTGCGCGACTTTCAGTCTGTTATTGGATTAGAAGCCAGGAAACAAATAATAAAAAAAGAAGGACGGCTACCAAGCCATCTAGTAGCCTGTGTTGGCGGGGGTAGTAATGCTATCGGTCTGTTTTATCCTTTTTTTAAGGATAAAAAGGTCGAATTTATTGGTGTGGAAGCAGCTGGTTTTGGCCTGTCTAGTTATCATGCGGCTTCTTTAGTTAAGGGAGAACTGGGTGTTTTTCAGGGTTCACGCTCTTATGTTTTACAAGATGAGTTTGGACAAATAAAGAATGCCCATTCTATAGCTGCCGGCTTAGATTACCCGGGAGTAGGGCCTGAACATGCTTTCTATAAATTTAGTAAAAGAGCAAAATATACAGCTGTCAGCGATAAAGAGGCTATCTTAGGTTTTAAGCTTCTTTCAGAGTTAGAGGGTATAATACCGGCTCTTGAGACATCACATGCAATTTACTACTTAAAGAAATTAGCTAAGAATAAGAAAGCAAAATTGGTTATACTTTGTTTGTCGGGTAGAGGAGATAAAGATTTAGGTATAATTCAGGATTATATTAATAAAAACAAGTAACTAAGACAATAATTAAAATCATGAGACTGGATGAAAAATTTAAAGAATTAAAACAAAAAGGGAAAAAAGCTTTTATTGCCTATGTTCCTTTTGGCTTTCCTACAATCAGCCGCACTAAAGACATATGTCTTAGCCTTGAAGCTGCCGGGGTAGATGTAATCGAGTTAGGAATCCCTTTTTCCGATCCCTTAGCTGATGGACCAATAATTCAAAAAGCAACAACTTTGGCTTTAAAGAATGGAGCTAACTTAGATAAGTGCTTGCGTACCTTAGGAGAACTTAAAGAAAGTTTAAAAGTCCCTCTTGTGATTATGAGCTACTATAACCCCATATTTAGATTTGGAATAAATAAATTTTTTAAAGCCATGGTAAAGCTAGATATTTCTGCAATTACAATTGTTGATTTGCCGCTCCAGGAGAGTAAGGATTATATAAAAATAGCCAGGGCTAAAAATATAGATACTATTTTTTTTGCAACTCCGACCACTTCAACCGATAAACTCAAAAAAATTACTAGAGAATCAAGAGGATTTATATACTATATTTCTGTTACCGGAATTACCGGGCCAAAAGATTTTAAATACCAAGCTTTAATCAAAGACGTAAAAAAAATAAAGTCTCTTACTAAGCGAGCTGTTTGCGTAGGTTTTGGTATACATAACCGAAGCCAGGTAAAAAGAATCCAAGGCTTTAGTGATGGAGTTATAGTTGGCAGTAGCATAGTTAAATTTATAGAAGACAATTATAAGAAGAAAAATTTCTTAAAGCAGTTAAATACTTACGCTAAATCTTTATGTTTGAAATAGAAAAAGTCAACGGTCTCACATTAATATTTTCTCCTTTTAAAGATATACAAACCGCTTCCTTGGGAGTGTTTTTTAAGGTTGGATCACGTTATGAGAAAAAAACCTTAAAAGGCATTGCCCATTTTCTTGAACACATGGTCTTTAAGGGAAGCAAAAACTACTCCCACCTGAAAATTAAACGTGAGGTTGAGGGTAGAGGCGGATCCCTAAACGCTTTCACCTCTCAGGAGATAACTGCTTATTACGCTCATTTTTTAAAAAAGAATTTAAATTCTGCCCTCGACATAATTCTTGATATGGTTATAAATCCTACCATTTCTGAGTCTGATATTAAAAAAGAAAGGAACGTTATTTTAGAAGAGATAAAAATGTATAATGATCTTCCCTCGTCCCGGGCTTCAATACTTCTTGATAATATGATTTGGCAGAGACACCCTTTAGGCCAGGAAGTCATAGGTTACTCTGAAACTGTTAATAAGATCAAGCGATCAGATCTCATCAATTTTAAAAATTTTTCCTATAATCCTTCCCGGATGGTAATAAGCTTTAGTGGTGATTTTCCCAAGAATGAAATAATCAAATATATATCAAAAAAAATACATAAGAAAAACACCCCTTCAAATCTTAAAATAATTGCTCCTCAAAGGCAATCTGGAATCAATATAGCTATTGAAACCAAAAATCTAGAGCAAACTCACCTCTGCTTAGGCTTTAGGGGTCTAGCCTATAAAAATCCTTTGCGCACAACTATACAACTTATAAATGTTATATTGGGGGCAAATATGAGTAGCAGGCTATTTGAAGAGTTAAGAGAGAAGAGGTCGTTATGCTATGATATTTCTACGGAGGTAAGAAAATATCAGGATAGCGGAGCTTTCACAATTCATACCGGATTGGATAAAAATTCTATTATTCTAGCCCTGGAAACAATACTTAGAACTTTAGCTAAGTTAAAAAGTAAAAAAATATCTAAGGGTGAACTTTCTCGGGCCAAGGACTACTTGCTTGGTCAGATAGCTATGAACTTAGAACGCCCCCAGGGGATGATGTTCTATTTGGCTGAAAATTATCTTACTCTTGATAAGATTTATGATTTTACGCAGGTAAGAGAAAAGATTGAGAGTATAGATCCCGAACAGATAAGAAACCTGGCTTTAAAAATTTTCAATTTTAAAAATGTCAATGTTTCTTGTGTGGGGAATGTAGATAAGAGCATAGCCAAGAAGATTAAATCAACGATAAAGAAATATGCTTAAGGAGAAAAAAATTCCTAGAAAAGTAGATCCAAGTCGAAAAAAGGCTATATTAATTGCAGATTTTGTATCAAAGAAGAAAGCCTCTGATATATCAATTTTGGATATAAGAGACTTAAGCGGTCTTTGTGATTACTTTGTTCTTTGTTCAGGAGATTCTTCCAAACAGGTAGAAGCTATTTATCGGGAGACGATTAAAACTTTTAAGAAAGATGAAATTCAAATACATCACTTTCAAAAAGATGAAGATCGATCATGGATACTCTTAGATTTTTTTGACGTTATTTTGCATATTTTTCTTCAAGAGAAGAGAGCTTATTATAATTTAGAGTATCTTTGGTCTCAAGCCAAGCGAGTAAGACTGCCTAAGAAAATAACAAGCACTAACCCAGCCTAAGTACTTTTTTCTAAAAATAAAATTTTAATTTCCAAAAAAAAGCCAAAACTGTTTTTCATTCCTGAGTAAAAAAAGTGAAAAAAAGTTGAAAAATCATTGACTTTTTGTGTTAATTTTGTTAAATTATTTATAGAAGGTTATCCTGGCATTGGGTTGGGAAATAAAGAGGAGGTGATACATGGCAGCAAAGAGAAAGAAAGCTACAAAGAAAAAAGCAACTAAGAAAAAAGCTACAAAGAAAAAAGCAACAAAGAAAAAAGCAACAAAGAAAAAGAAAAAATAAGACGTTTGTAAAGGTTTCATAAGACCTTTGCTTTACATCTTGAGAATACAAATAATACATCAAAGGAATTTAAACCCCGCACTAATTTAGTGCGGGGTTTTTTAATATAAATCTGATTAATTTGCATTAAATCTTCTATCTTTCTAAAGAAATTATCATATAGATTTTTACCCCAGCTATGGTATAATCTTCTCAAAATTAGTCAATTAAATTTTAAAAAAAGCTTATGTTTACTGGTATTATTCAAGAAATCGGACAAGTTCAAAGCCTGCTTAAAAGTAAGGGCCTTATTAAATTAGGCCTTGAATCAAAGCAACTTTTTTCTTCTGCTAAGCCTTCAGACAGCATTGCCGTAAATGGTGCCTGCCTAACAGTAGTTAAAAAAGAAAAGAACATTCTTTTCTTTGAAGCAATTCCTTCAACTCTTAAAATGACTAACATCAAGTCTTTAAAAAGGGGCGACTTTGTAAATCTTGAAAGCGCCTTAAAAATCGGTGATGAGCTGGGAGGGCATTTTGTTTTAGGGCACGTTGATAGCGAACTTAAATTAAGGAAAATTATTAAATTCAGCGGATATTGGACCTTGGAGATTGAGTCACCGATTTCTTACAAAAAGTATATTTTAGCTAATGGGTCAATTGCTATAGAGGGAATTTCTTTATCGATTAAAAAAGTTTTAGCTCGATCATTCACAGTTGATGTCATTGGCTATACTTACAATAACACCAATTTAAAATATAAAAAAGTTGGTGGATTATTAAATGTTGAATTTGATTATCTTCTGAAAAAGTCATAAGTCTTAAAAACGCTCACTCGCTTTCTTTAACCCTTGGGGCAACACTATATACGGGGGGTAGCGCAGTTTGTTCAATGAAGCTGTGATTTTTCAAACTCAAGTGTAGAAAAATCACATAGCTGAATTAATCCCGATGAGCGTAGCGATATCGGGGGTCAAAGCTTAAGACACTTAAATGGTTATTTGACAGGAGATTAGTATATTAGGTACATACTCGGGGCGTGGCTCAGTTTGGCTAGAGCGCTGCGTTCGGGCCGCAGAGGCCGG
>CAJXAF010000025.1 GCA_913050175.1 uncultured bacterium | reverse complement strand
GAATGGTAGCATTGGTCTTATCTAGTTCCTTAGCTTTCTCAAGATGCTTTAAAGCAGCATCAAATTTTCTTAAGTCCCGATAGGCATAACCAAGGCTAACATGAGCATTAGGGTTTTTAGGTTCAACTTCAATAATGCGATTTAGATAAGCAATTGAATTATGAGGTGCCTTTTTTCGTGAATTTATCAGAGCCAACTCATAATAGACTTCGCTATAATCTGGATTTAAGAAGACACTTTCTTCTAAAAAATAAGTGGCCTTTTCTAGATTATTTTCTTTTATAGCCTTTTTGCCCTTAGCAAAAAATCTCTGGGCTAAAGAAGTGGTATCAAGACTATGCGACCGGGATAATTCAGAAATCTTACTCTGAGACTTTTCTTTAAGAAGGCTTTGGCCCTGGTCTTCGAAGAGATATCTGGCTTCAAAAAAATCTATAAAAGCACTCTCTTTTTGACCTATTTTCTCATTAGCCATAGCGGAATAAAAAATAGCCTGGGGAAAATCTGGGTAAAGCGAAATAGCCTGAGTAAGATAGTCTAAAGCCTGTTTATACTCTGCGTTCATATATGAAGCTAAGCCAAGGTTGTAGCAGAGTATTTCAGTTTGATAGTAGTCTGAAGATGCCAAATCTTGGGCTTGTTTAAGTAAGCGGATCGCGCCTTCATAATTGCCTTCTTCTATATGGACTATGGCTAAATTTACATAGGCATCAGGATTCTCGGGAAAAAGGTCAATTGCTTTCCAGAGTAAATCTTTTGCCTCAGGATATAAGTCTTCTTTTAAATAATAACTTGCGCTATCTACATACTCCTCATAAAGAACCTTTGAAGGCGCCCTCAGGGAAGTATTAAGATCTTCGAACTCCGATAAATCTTGGTTTATGTACTGACTGTAAGAGGAAGAAAAAGTGGCTAGGGAAAAAACAAATAGAAAAATACTTATTTTTATTAAAGATTTAGATCTTGGCTTCATATAAAAAATTATATAGTATTTTTGCCTAAGAGTCAAAGAAAATGAAATAAAAGTAAAACTAAAAAAACCTAGACTAGTTTAACGGTAGATCTAATTTTAAGCCATCATAAGCACAAACAATGTCTGCCGAAAGCTCTTCTCTTATTTTAACCTCTATCTCTCTAGGCTTAGCTCTTAACATACCCATGCCAAAATGGGTTAATATTGTCTTTGGTGGTTTGATTTTTTTTATTAACTCTCTGGCATCATCTAATGATAAGTGGTAAAACCCGTCTCTTGGTTCGAAAAAGACAACATTAAGCACCAATATGGTAGAATCAGAGTAAATTCTATTTAAATCAGGGAAATATCTTGTATCCGAGATTATTGAAACAACTTCCTTGCCCAGATAAAATTTAATCCCGTAGGTCTCTACCGGATGATTATTCCTAGCAGCTACCTCAAAATCGATATCGCCAATGGTAAATCTAGACTCCTTAAGAATTTCTATGCTTTCAGGGTGACTTTCTAAATAGGAAAAAATTACCCCATCTCTACCAAGAGCATCTTGGGGAACGAATAGCTTGCCTCTTTTTTTATATCCACCTTCGGTCATGGCCTCTACCATTACATTAACATCTGAGGAATGGTCTAGGTGCTTATGTGTCAAAGCTATGGCATTGAGCTTGCCTGGATCCAGCTTAGGACGAGAAGAACTGCACCTAACTAAAGCTCCCGGTCCGGGATCAATTATTAAATTTGTATTTTTATAAGTAAGCCAGATACCGCCTGATGAACGCAGTTGTTTTATGGTTACAAATCTAGCCCCGGCTGTACCAAGAAATTTAATAAAACCACTTTCCATAATCGTTCTTTTGATTTACTTTAAATACTATTCCTTATCCTTAAGCCAAATCTTACGCATCTCTTCAGTTATTTCACGCTGCAATACATAGCTGATATCTTTATCTGCATGAGTTTGCTTCTGGCTTACCTTTCTAGATTTATTTTTCTTTATGAAGTCAGCTATTGTGATATTTTTAGCACCAAAATTTTTAATAGCTGCCGCCAGAGACCGGTCATTGCTTACTACTAAAATTTCTGATTTATTGGGAAGATGCCGTACTTTATCTATTATTATTTCATCGGCAGTAATCTGGTCGCTAAAAATAACCTGAAAATGTCTTTCCTGGGCGTGGAGCTCTGGCAAAGACCTACCGTCAAAAACAATTATAACTTTATTGGTTTTGCTTCCGGTGAGATTATTGCTGCGTATATAACTTATCAAACTTTGATGAGGGAAAGATGAGCTTTTAAGCTCTTTTACTTTATGTATCAGGTTGAAGGCGTCGATGATATATACTAACATAAATTATACCTCCAAGTATTCCTGTTGACACCATAAAAAGGAAATTTAGTAATGACATGCCAAGACCAATGCTTTTATCTATGCCGATCAGAGAGAAGAAGTAAACAGCTGCTGCTTCTCTGGTCCCGGCTCCGGCTATAGTTATAGGTACTAAGGAAATCCCCATAACTATGGGGACAAGAATAAGAAAATACAATACTGACAAGTCTAACGAAAAAGCTCGCGAAGCGAGAAAAAAACCGATAGCGGTTAAGAGTTGCGTGGGAAAAGAAAAGAATAAACTTTTTAAAAGAATGCTTGGTTTATTCTTAAATATCAAGAGTTGATCATGGAAAGACTCAACCTTTATCCTTAACTTTGATTCAGGTTTAAGCAAGGTTGTGAATAAAGAGAAAAACGGTTTGCTAAATATAATCAGCGAAGAAAATGCCATGAGAGAAGCTAAGATTGAAACGGCAATATAGACAGAGCCGTCTTGAAGAAGATTGCGGCCAAGCAAACCGGCAACATAAACGGAAATTACGACCATTAAGACAAGAGCAGAGGCTCCGCTGTATCTATCCATTAAAACTGAAGAAGCTACTTTTTTGCGGTCACCATATCTTTGGGCGATGCTAACCCCTCGAAATACATCTCCGGCAACATAAGATGGGAAGAAGAGATTAAAGAAGAGTCCGGAGAAAAAAGCATAAAACAATTCGCTTAGAGGAACTTTGATCTCAAGTGAAGCAAGAAAAAATCTCCACCTAAAGATCCCAATTATGTAAGAGGAAACAAAGGTAAAAAAAGCCAGGATTAGGTAGATTTTTTCTGAATCTTTATAAACTTCAACTATCTGTGTGTAAGGGATAAATTTAAATAAAGCAAAAATAATGCCTGCGGTTGCAAGAAAACGAAAAATTACAAAAAATTTCTTTCGCATATTAAAATTTTTTTTGCAAAAGACCAGACCGCAGAAAATCCAGGTCAGGCACTTATATAGTGGCCCTTTAAGTATTTATAGACACCCATGGAAGCAGTAGCTCCTTCTGAGGCAGCAGTAATTAATTGCTTCAAGGGTCGGCTACGGCAATCTCCGCAAGCCCAAATTAAAGGAGAAGAAGTTTGCATCCCCTCATCAGTAATAATAAATCCAGCCTCATCGGTTTTCACTTTATCTTTTAAGAGATCAGTGCAAGGCTTAATACCTACGGCAACGAATAAACCATTTAAGTGTAAATTACTTTTTTCATTGGTTTTAACATTTTTAAGAACTAAGTGTTCTAGGAAATCCTTACCCTTGATCTCCTCTATGACTGTATCAAAGACAACTTCAATATTATTTTTTTCAAAAACACCTTTTTGATAATAATCAAGAGCACGAAACTGATCCCGACGGTGTATTAAAGTTACTTTGCTAGCTATATCAGCCAGATAGCAGGCTTCCTCTAAGGCAGTATTACCACCGCCAACTACAGCAACCTCTTTTTTTCTAAAAAAGAAACCATCACAGACAGCACAATAGGATACGCCCTTACCAGCAAATTCTTCTTCACCTTTAACTCCAACCTTCTTAAAAGAAGCACCAGTTGCAATAATTAGTGATTTAGTCAAATACTCTTGTTTAGAGGTTTTTAGCAAAACTTGGCTATCTTTTAAGATTATCTCCTCGATTTCCTCAGGGATCGCTTCAATCTCAAGGCCAGTTAAGGTATCACTAAGAAGCTTTGCTAAATCCTGGCCCTTACTACCTAAAGGCAGACCTACATAATTATCAACACTCTCCATCAATAAAGCCTGACCACCGATTGATTTCGATTCAAACATTATAAAATCCAGTCCGGAACGCCGGGCATAAACCGCAGCTGATACTCCGGCAATTCCTCCTCCAATAATTGCGAGTTCTTTAATTTGACTCATCTGTTTTGATATACTGATATAAAATGTTCTCTTGAACGATCAAAGGTTCTCTCAGCTTCATTAGGGAAAAAACAGGCCGGTATTTCATTATTTGCGTTATGATACCTAACACACTCACAACAAATTCCTTTACGCGGACAGGGTTCATATGAACAATTACAATTTTTTAAATTTTTTGTCTTATTCACACATTCCATTCTTTGTCCTCCTGGCTATTGATTTTAATTTTGGATAGGCTTTTATTCTTTGAAATATGGAAACTCTATCGATGAAAGTTATGCCATTAAGATGGTCAATCTCATGCTGAAAAATAACTGCTAAGAGACCTTCGGCTTCAATAGTAACCTTCCTGGCAAATTCATCAAGCGCAGATATTACTATGCGCTTTTTGCGTTTAACTTCTAACTCCAAGTCGGGAAAGCTTAGGCACCCTTCAGCAAAAGTAATTTTGCCTTCCTGTTTTATTATAACAGGATTTATTAATTTAAAAATTTGATCTTCGGATTCAATCACAACCAATTGAAGATCCAAGCCAGCCTGATTTCCGGCTAATCCGGCCCCACCGGAAACTCTCATCAATGTCAACATCTCAGAAAGAGTTTCTCTGAGGCTTTCATCAATATTTTCTACTTTTTTTGTTCTTTTTTTTAGAATCTTCTCAGGCCAAGTGTGTATTCTCAATTTCATTTTTTTCATTTAATTGAATGTATTTTCCCTTTAATTGTTTGCATTCCTCTTCAGTATAGAGAGCATAAGAAACTATAATTATCTTATCGCCCTTATAACCTAGCCGAGCTGCCGGGCCGTTTAGGCATATTGTTCCACTGGCTTTTTCGCCCTTTATCACATAAGTCTGCAAACGTACGCCATTATTCATATTTAAAACATCTACCCGTTCACCTTCGCGCAAATCAGCTTCCTTCATGATTTCTTCATCAATCGAAATGCTACCCTTATAATAAAGCTTTAAATCGCTTATAGTAGCATTACTAACCTTAGACTTTAGCATTGTTCTCATCATTTTTTACCTCGTTTTACGGTTTTTATTATTTTTAACTAACTTATGTGTCAAATTAGCAATCATTAATTCTTCATCTGTGGGAATTACTAAAACTTTTGCTTTATTTGCCCCGATAGTTTTAAGACTTTTCTTAATTATACTGGTTACATCTTTGGCATGTTCACCAATGCCGCCAGTTAAACATATTGCATCAACTTTACCTAGTATTAGGTAATAAGATCCGATATATTTTTTAACTCGGTAGATAAACATCTCATAAGCCAACTTAGCTAAGCGGTTACCTCTCTTCTTAGCTTTTTTAATGACTCTTAAATCATTACTTATTCCTGATACTCCGATGAATCCGCTCTTTTTGTTTAAAAGATCATCCATCGCCTGAAAAGACAGCCCCTCCTTGCGCATAATATAAAAGGCTGCAGCCACATCAATATCTCCGCAACGACTTCCCATCATCAAGCCTTCTAAAGGAGTGAACCCCATTGAGGTATCAATTGATTTGCCTTTTCTTATAGCTGTAATACTGCAGCCATTACCGAGATGACAAGTTATAAGATTTATTTTATTTAATGGTTTTTTTAGGATTAAGCTAGCAGCCTTGGTTACGAATTGATGAGATGTGCCATGAAATCCATATTTTCTAATCTTATATTCTTGATAGTAGCGCCTGGGTAAAGGATACATATAAGCATGCTCTGGCATGGTCTGGTGAAAGGCAGTGTCGAATACCGCTACCTGAGGAGTTTTGGGCAGGATTTTCTTGCAAGCCATAATACCTGCTAAATTCGCCGGATTATGTAGTGGTGCCAATTGCGAACACTTCTTTATTTGCTTTAAAACCAAAGCATTTATAATCTGCGGTGAAGTAAATATCTCTGCCCCATGCACAACCCTATGGCCAATAGCTGAAATGTCTTTCAAACTTTTAATTACGTTCTTCTTCAAAATATCTGAGATTATCAGCTTTACCCCTTGGCTATGATTTTTAACTTTTGAGGTGAGCTCGCCGATATTCTCTATAATTCCTTTAGTAAGCAGCCTATTCTTAAGGCTCGCGAATAGCTTGTATTTTATTGAAGAACTCCCACAATTAATTACTAAAATATTCACGTTTTCTCCTCTAATATCTTATCTGGCTTTTTTTAAGAGAGTATGACAGGAAAAATAGTAAAACAGAATTTATAAGGGCTATTTTAATTTTGGCTCACAACTCTTTTTGCTATTATCGAATGAGCGCTTTTGTGCCCGTATTGCTGTAATAGCAGTACAATCTATTATGTCGTCTATATTGCATCCACGAGATAGGTCACTACAAGGTTCGACTGTACCTAATATTATCGGACCGATCGCCCGGGCTTTAGCTAAGCGTTGAGTAAGCTTATAGCAAATATTACCGGCATCTAAATTGGGAAAGATTAAAATATTGGCTCCTCCGGCTACAGGACTATCTTTAACCTTTCGGGCTGCAACCTCCGGTATGAGGGCGCTATCAGCTTGCAACTCTCCGTCAATTAAAAATTTGTTGTTGCCTGACCTTGCTATGTTGACAGCATCTCTAATTTTATCTACATATTTTCCTCCTGAGCTCCCCTTTGATGAAAAGCTCAGCATGGCAACTTTAGGTTCAATCGATAATATGCTTTTCGCAAAAGTTGCGCTGGAGATTGCAATACTGGCCAACTGCTCGCTTGAAGGATTAGGTATTACCCCACAATCAGCATAAATAAAAGTCCCAGCTTCTCCTAAAGAACAGTCAGGAATAAGCATAATTAAACAACTAGTAAGGATGCGAGTACTCTCATCGAGGTTCAAGCAATACAGGCTCGCCCGGACAACTTTAGAAGTTGTATATTGGGCACCGGCAACAAATCCATCAACATAGCCAAACCTGGTCAACATAGCCGAATAATAAAGCGGATCTTCCATTGATTCCCTGGCTTCCTGAAAAGTTAGGCCTTTAGCTTTCCTGCGCTCAAAAAAATCATTAGCAAATTCTTCCTGGTATTTAGAGTCAAGCTTATCCTTATCAATTAAGACTGCTTCTGCTATCTTCTCCTTGTTGATATACTCAACCGCAGATAAAACTCTCTCATCAGTACTTTCAGGAAATACTATTTTTTTAAGGCTTTTTTTTGCTTTCTGGCGTAATTCTTTTACTAAATCATGCATTTTCTGACTCCAATCGAATACTTATTAGATTATCTATACTAAGTATAGCAACCTCTAAAACAACAAGATAGTACCACAAAGTTAAATATCTTTCAAGGATAAAGGGCTTACAAAACAGATAAAAAAACCGACTTTTCCTCAATAGTAAGATATGTGGCTTTGGCTATAAGCTTCATAGCATCTAGATTCTTTTTTATCAGGTCAGTCTTAGCAATTGGTGGCTTAAATTTGCAGTTAGATAGGGTTAGAAGCACATAAAAAGTATCCTTAGCCGCAAAAGCCGCCTGATACGATTGATGATTCCAATCACTACCTATAAAAACCATAATTTTCCTCTGGCTAAAATTCTTAGAAAATTCATTCCTGATTTCATCAATAAATCCTTTATCAGGATGAAAGTAGAGTACAATTTCTATAAACTTTTGGGCCGATGTAATTTTACTTTTAACCGTCTCGATTAAGGAAGCTATATCCACTGAACCATTACTTTCAATGTCAGTTGTTTTACCTTCTAGGTCCCTCATTTGATTTTTATATTTTTCAACATAATTTTGAGTTACAAAATTGATGCTTTTGGCGGCAGAATAGTATGCTATAAACACCTGGAAAAAGTACATTTGGCTCATCAAAGAAACCGCTGGATCATCAATATTAACATTTAAAGCAAGGGGATGAAATGAATTGTCATTACTTAGATTCGGTATAGTCTTTACAGGCAGGTTGTCTAACTTTGATCCCAGGGATTCCTGAAATAGCTGGACTACCCATGATGAAAGTGATTGCCCCAGACGTTTATCAGTCAGTGGTGAAAAATAAGCGCAGTCGACATCCTTGTATTTTGCGCTTAAAAGACAAGCTTGTTTTCGGAGCTCAGGCTGCAAACTAGCAAAGCTTTCGTAAGTATTTTTTAATTTGCTAAAATCACTACCCAGTAATAAAAATAAAGGTAGAATAAATATCAAAGTTTGAGGTGATGAAAATCTACCTCCTATATCTGTCTCACGATCAAATTGAATGCAGATTTTTTTAACCCCCGACCAGCCTAAAGAATCTAATTTACCAAATGCCGGTAAATCACTTATCCAGAGAAAATATTTTTGCCACTCCTCATCACCTGACTTTTCATAAAATACCTCTCGCAAAGTCCTGGTCAATAGTTGAGTTTCTTTGGTAGTTCCTGACTTTGATATTGAAATAATTAGAGTTTTTTCAAGGTTATCAATTTTATCAAGAATGTTTGAGAGTGCTTTTGGGTCAAGACTATCTAAAGTAAAAAAATTGACTGCCTTAAATAGAGCTATTAAAGGTTTTATTCCATTTATTGAACCGCCCATTCCGATGAAAATAAAATTATCTTTACCTTCAAGTAAGGGTAGGACATCTTCTATGGCTTCTTTAATTTGGGAAAAGGAATAAGACTCAATCCAGCCCAGGCGCTTTTGATCACCGTCAAAAGCAATATCAAGGTAAGGGTTATCATCAGATAGATCGCTCTTTTCTTTACCAATAGCATCCAAAAGATACTTTTCTAATTTTTCACTCATTTCTAACTCCTTTCTTAGTTTACCTTAAATTTAAAACCAACAAACTCTGTTTCTGCCTGATAACTTTGCCTTGTAAAGTGCCTTATCAGCAATTTCAATAAGAACATCCGAATGCAGGGTATTATGGGGAAAAGACGCCACGCCAATACTGAGGGATACGCTCAAGGTCTCATCAAAGACTTTTATCCGCTCACGGGAGATTCTTGAACTTATACGTTCAGCCACCATTATAGCTCCAGCTTTATCAGTTTCCGGCAGGATTACTGAAAATTCTTCCCCACCATACCTAGCCACAAAATCCATCTCACGCATACTTTTTTTAAGTATCTTAGCTACTGCCCTCAGAACAGCATCACCAACTAAGTGGCCGTAAGTGTCATTTATCTTTTTAAAATAGTCTATGTCGATCATCAAAAATGAAACTTCAAGTCCCAGGCGATTAGCACGTTTAAACTCTTCAAGATAGCGCATAAGAAAATATCTTCGATTATATATTTTCGTTAATGAATCATAAATGGTGAGTTCCTGGAGACGCCCATAAAGTTTTATCCTTTCAGAACATAGACCTAGAAGTTTTATAAAATAAGGTAAATAATCAATTACTGCTTGTGATTTTGTTTTAACATAGATTGAATCTTTAAGGCTGCGGCCAAATTTAAATTTTTTGTACTCAGAATTATCCGACATATCTTCAATAGTAACATCACTAATTTCACCCAAGTGCTTTATCTCCTGCACAAATCCCGTAATTAAGTGTTTGCGATCGAATAATGGGGCTATTTTACGAGTTATATCATAAAAAAGGAAACGTTCCGTGAGAACATTTTCGGTTGCAGTTATCTGAACATTAAAATTATATTCTTGCCTGGTTAAAGAATCAAATTTACTTTTCAAGTTTTTCTGCAAGGTATCATACTTAATTTTAAGCTTATTCAGGAAATATAGCTCCAGACCTAGTAAAGCAATTACTAAAAAAATACTGCTAACCCAAAAAACAAGTGTCATTATTTTAAACCTCTAGAGTTAAATAATATATCATAAGTTAGGACTGCAACAAACTTGGTTTTTACCCTTATTTTTAGCCTCGTATAGGAGCTTATCAGCCCGATCAATTAGCTCCATAACCTCCAAGCCGTCGGCAGGATAAGCAACCACACCTAAAGATATGGTAAAATTAATCATTTTTCTACGAAACTTTAAGGCAGTGCTTTCAATTGTCAGACGCAACTTTTCAACTGTCTGCTTAATTTCGTCATTAGATAAATCAATAAGGGCAATTATAAATTCTTCTCCGCCAAAACGAGAAACAAGGTTTCCCGTGCCTCCAGCAACTCCGACTATAGACCGGGAAAGTCTTTTTAAAACTGCATCACCAACTATATGACCATGCTCATCATTTATAGATTTGAAGTCATCGATGTCAATCATGATAATCCCAATTTTTGCTTTTTTGTTCTTAGCTAAGCGTATTTCGGCTTTTAGTCGTTTGTAAAAATATTCTTTAAGGTAAAAAGAAGTCAAAGGATCTTTGATAGCTAAATCCTGGGCTCTTTTAAAAAGGTTAGCCCTTTCTAAAACGATTGCTGCTAAATCACATATATTACGCAAGAGCCGTGAATCGTCCAAATTGAAACAATTTTTCTGTTTAGATTCAACTCTGGCTACTCCTAAAATTTTATGTGAAATCGAAAGCGGACTAACCATGAATGAAGCTGCACCTCTCTGGCCATAGGCATCGAGAGCGTGAGATTCAAAGCGAAAGTCTTTAGCTATGTCGTCTATTAAAAGTGATCGATTATGGCGCAAAACCCAGTTATCCAAAAGATCTCCGTTTTTTGCTCTTATGATAAAATCATGGGTCTTAAGCGAACGGCTGAGACTTAAGGTATCGGTTTCGCGATCAAATTCAAAGAGCAATGAAGTGTCGGCCTTAGGAAAAAGATCAGAAAAAGCATTAATTAAAAAGTCAAATATTTGTTCCGGATTATTCAGCTCGATTAAATTTTGTGAGACATTAAAAAGAAAAGATACCCGGCGGCGTTGATGAGGCAGCGTTTGAAGAGTTGCTTTTTTATCTTCAATCTTCTCATTTATGAGGTTTATTCTTTCTTCGATTCTATCGAATTCACCGTGACGGCGAAGAAAAAGATCATTTCGTAATTTATAAAATAGGAAAGCAATTCCGGCCGCAATAAATAAAGGTACTAGGGAACTGGGGATCTCAGCTTGAGGGCTTGAAATAAAAAAAATGAAAGATGAAATAAGTAAACAAAATATTATGGCAATTGAAAAACTATACAATGGTTTCTTCAGTTGAAGGATCGAAAAAATGAACCTTCTCCATATCAAAAACGACTTCTACCATACTACCAATTGTGGGCTTATTCGAAGCTTCCACTACCGCAACCATAGTATTTTTGTCAGTTGATAGATAGAGGTGATTCTCGCTTCCCATTGTCTCCATGACATCACATATAGCGTTTAAGGTGTTGTCAGGGGTTGCGTTAGATGCAAACAATTTATCATAGATGTTTTCCGGGCGTATGCCGAAAACAACTTCTTTATCAATGTATTTTTCTAATTTAGAATTCATATCTCCCAAGGCCTTGATCCTGAACTTACCCTCACCAAAATACAAAGACCCGTTGTCTTTAACTATTTTGCCATTCATAAAATTCATCGGCGGTGAACCGATGAATCCAGCTACAAACTTATTTATTGGGTTATCATAAACATCAAGGGGAGAATCAAATTGCAGAACCTGACCGTCCTTCATTACGGCTATTCTGTCGCCTAAAGTCATAGCTTCGGTCTGATCGTGAGTTACATATATCATTGTGGTCTGTATTTTTAAATGGAGCTTATGCAGTTCAGTTCTCATCTGTACACGTAATTTAGCATCAAGATTACTCAAGGGTTCATCAAAAAGAAAGACATCAGGTTTTCTGACTATAGCTCTACCCACGGCAACTCGCTGGCGTTCTCCACCGGATATTTCCTTAGGTTTACGCGTAACTAAATGGCTAATACCTAAAATTTCTGCAGCCTCTGTTACTCTTAAATCAATATCGGCTTTGGAGTATTTACGAAGCTTTAAAGCAAAGGCCATATTAGCATATACATTCATATGAGGATAGAGCGCATAGTTTTGAAATACCATAGCAATGTTCCTATCTTTTGCCGGCACATCATTTATCAACCTATCACCTATATGAATCGAACCTTCTGTGATATCTTCAAGCCCGGCAATCATACGCAGGGTTGTTGACTTGCCGCAACCTGAAGGACCAACTAAAACCACAAATTCTTTATCATGGATTTGGAGGTTTACATTTTTAACAACCTGAGTCTTACCTGTATAAGCCTTATAGATTTTTTTTAATTTTACTTCAGCCATAAGTATAGATTTTAAATTTTAAATTAGCTAATGTCAAGCGAATAATATACTTAATTATAATATCGTAACTAAGACCTGGCTAGACTAAATACTGTAAAAGCCTAACAATTGAATTGTTGAGTTCTTTTCGATGAAGAACCATATCAATCAAGCCGTGGTCGAAATTAAACTCTGATGTCTGAAATCCTTTTGGTAAATCCTGTTTTATAGTCTGCTTTATGACTCTGGGACCGGTAAAACCTATTAAGGCATTCGGTTCAGCCATGATAACATCGCCAAGTCCGGCAAAGGAAGCCAAAACTCCAGCCATGGTCGGATTTGTTAATATAGAAATGAATACCTGACCATTCTTTTTAAGACGCGAAAGCACACCGCTGGTTTTAGCCATCTGCATAAGACTGAGTACACCTTCATACATCCTGGCACCGCCACCCGAACCAGAAACTACAATTAGAGGTAGTTTTTTTTCAATAGCTCTTTCAGCCAAAATTGTAATCTTCTCGCCGACAACCGAACCCATTGAACCCATGATAAAACGTGAATCTGTAACCCCTAAAGCTATATCTATATCTTGAATGCTTGCCTGGCCGACAATCGCAGCAGCCTTGAGGCCTGTTTTCCTCTTGGCTTCCTTTAATTTATCCTGATATGTCTTAGGTCCGGCAAATTCTAAGGGATCAAGAGAAGACAGGTCTTCTGCTAACTCATCAAAAGAGTTTTTATCAGTTATCATCTCTACCCTCTCCCAACAGGTAAGGGAAAAGTGATAATCACACTTAGGACAGACTTTTAAGTTTTCTTGTAAAATTTTATTAAAAATTAAGTTAGAGCACTTTGGGCATTTACTCCAAAGACCGTCAGACATAGATTTTTTCTTTCCAAATCTGTAGCCAAAAGGTTTCTTAAAAATTTTCACTTCGAAAACCTCCTTATTACTAAACCAGATAAAAGTTTAGGATAAAAGTAAGTTGATTTCTGTGGCAGTTTAAACCCCTTGCTGGAAATATCAATTACGGAGTCAAGATTAGCAGCTCCAAGCAAAAAGGCAGTTTTTTTATTACCTGATAATTCGATAGCTTCATCTATACTATGGGTGTATTCGATCGGTTTATCAACCTTAAACAAAGAAAGCACCAGGCTATGAAAGACATAGGCATCTATTTTTCGATAATATTTATTAGAAATCTTTAAAAGGATATCTTTATCCTTTAATTCCAAACAAAAGAGCTTACCCGCCCGATATAAGCCAAGGGTAAAAGTCTTGGCCTTAGTGAGCTTTGATGCCAGCAATTTTTTACTGATCAATTTTATTGAAAAATACTTAGAAAGCTTTTTAAAAAGTTCTGCCTCGGAATCCTTTATAGTTAAGATCCTATGCGTCGGCAGGATCAACAAACCCTTTTGACAATCTGTAATATAAGCCATCAAATAATTTAAATCCTTAAATTTACTCTTATGCTTATTAAAGTAGTCATAGGAAATTTCAAAACGATGGTGTCCGTCGGCAATGAGAAGCTTAGAATTATTAAATTCTTTACAGAGTGAGTTAAGGTATTTTTTATCCTCTACTTTCCAGATACGATTAAGATTCTTATCCTTATCATCACAACAAACAAATGGCTTTCGTTTGCTGTAATGCTTATAGGCTTTGGTAAGAGCAGATACTTTGGAGGAAGCAATGACGAATATTGGGCTTAAATTAGCCTCAAGGGCTTTGATAATTTTTTTCCTATCCTCCTTAGGCGCTTTATGAGTGCGCTCATGAGGGAAAATACCTTTCTTGTTCATTCTTAAGAGAGATATTATGCCGTAACGGGTAATTTTTTTTCCGTTTACCCGGTATTTTTGCTCATAAAGATACAGGCATTCATTCAAATCATCGACTAAAACCTTCTTGGCTACCCAGGAATCGAGGGTTTTTCGTTTCGACTGATAGTTACTCTTATCGGCAAGTAGTACGTGAGAAAAATTAAAGGCAGACTTTTTTCTTAGAGACTTTAATTCTGAATTATTGATAACATCATAAGGAGGACAAACCACATTATTAAAGTTATTAATCTTTAAAGGATTATAGTGGGTACCCTTAAATGGCTTAATATTTTGCGGCATGTATTATTTTTATTTAGTAGCTTTAGGACACGCACTTTCGCTACAGCCTGAGCACTCAGGCTTAGGTTCTGACTTTTTTACTTCTGGTTTAGCAGATTTCTTATAATCCGTTTGATAGAACCCACTACCCTTAAAAATCACTCCTGCCCCGGCTCCGATTAGCCTCTTAACTTTCCCTGTAGTCTTACACTTAGGACAACTTTTCAGTGGTGCATCACTCATCTTCTGAAAAGCTTCGAAGCGCTCGTTGCATTTTAAACATTCATAATCATAAGTTGGCATATGCCCCTCCTTATAAATCTACTTACGTAACTTAGCCCACTCTTCAAGGAGTCTTTTTTCTTTCGAAGATAATCGCTTAGGAATTTCTATCTCAACTTCTATTAATTGATCACCCAAACGTTTATTACGTAAATTAACTATACCCTTGGCCTTTAATCTAAAGACTGTATTTGGCTGTGTTCCTGCCGGGATCTTCATCTTTACCTTTGAAACCAGGGTAGGCACATCTATTTCTGCACCTAGAATTGCTGTGATAAAATCCACTTTTACTTTAGTGCGGATGTTATCGCCCTCTCGCTCGAAATTTGAGTCTGGCTTTACCTCAATATAAATATATAGATCACCCCGGTCATCACCACCAAAATGGCCCTCTCCCCGAAGTCGTAAAACAGAGCCATTATCAACACCTTGTGGTATTGTTACTTTTAGATTTTTTTTATCTTTTATTCTTCCCGCACCCTTACATTGGCCGCAGTGTTTTTTAATCACCTCTCCGGCGCCCTGACATTTAGGACAGGTTTGAGAAAAGCTTATGAATCCTCCCAAACCGCTGCGTATTGCTCCTTGCCCCTGGCAAGTTGAGCAACTTACTTTTGAAGAACCGGGTTCAGCACCACTACCATGACAGCGGCTACAATCATCATACCTGTAGTATGAGATATCCTTTTCTGTGCCGAAAGCAGCTTGCTTTAGCTCAATATTTACTTGGAGCTGGATATCTTCGCCAACCCTTCGTCTAGTACTTCGTCCGCCGCCGCCAAAAAAATCCGAACCGACGCCGCCAAAGATATGTTCAAAAATATCTCCGACGCCGCCCATTTGGCCAAAAATGCTGGAAAAATCAGCCCCGCGAAATATATCTTCGGTGCTGAATCTGGAATCTATGCCGGCATGACCATATTGGTCATATAGTTGTTTTTTCTTGGTGTCGCTTAATACCGCATAGGCTTCGCTGATTTCCTTAAATTTTTCCTCAGCTTCTTTTTTTTGGTCAGCAGCTACTCTATCAGGGTGATATTTCATGGCAAGTCCGCGATAGGATTTTTTAATCTCATCAACGCTTGCCCCTTTGGTTAAGCCTAAAATCTCATAGTAATCTCTAGTAGTGCTACTCATTATTTGCCATTTTCATCTTTAAATTCAGCATCAACAACTTCAGCTTCTTTGGCTTTATCAGCCGTATCTTCTTTTTTCTCATCAGCTGGATTAGCTGAAGACGCCTCGCCAGGCTTAGCCTGAGCCTTAGCCTGTTCTGCCTTGTAAACTTGCTCGGCTAACTTATGTGAAGCTTTACTAAGCTCATCTAGAGCTTTTTGTACTTCTTCACTCTGGGCGTCAGGCTTTTTGAGGATTTCTCTTAAAGCAGCAAGCTTTTCTTCGATTGTTTTTTTCTCATCGGCTGATACTTTATCTCCGTACTCTTTTAAAGATTTTTCTGTAGCATAGGCAAGAGTATCAGCTTTATTGTGCAGCTCTACAGATTCTTTTTTCTTTTTATCTTCTTCAGCAAACTGTTCAGCTTCTTTAACCATTTTTTCAATGTCGTCATCAGATAATTTATCTGGCGCAGTTATACGAATCGACTGCTCTTTGCCCGTACCCTTATCTTTTGCAGTTACATGGACTATTCCATTAGCATCAATATCAAAGGTAACTTCAATCTGGGGAATACCTCTAGGTGCCGGAGGAATACCGACAAGGTCAAAACGTCCCAGCTCGGTATTATCATTAGCCATTTGGCGCTCACCTTGTAATACTCTAATTGTTACAGCAGTCTGGTTTTCTTCGGCAGTTGAAAAAATTTGGCTTTTCTTTGTAGGAATAGTAGTATTTCTCTCTATCAATCTAGTGGAAACTGACCCTAAAGTCTCAATTCCTAAAGATAAAGGTGTAACATCTAGCAAGAGTATATCTTTGGTGTCACCGGTAATAATTGACGCCTGAACAGCTGCCCCCAAAGAAACACACTCCATTGGGTCAATGCCACGTTCAATTTTTTTCCCGG
>CAJXAF010000024.1 GCA_913050175.1 uncultured bacterium | reverse complement strand
TGAGAAAATGCAAAAATTCATCGATGAATTAGGTTTAAGTGAAGAACAGCAGGCACAGATGAAAGAACAACGTCAAGGCCATAAGGATGAAATTAAGGAGTTTTACGAAGAAGTACGTGGATTACGAGACGCTCTTAAAGCTGAACTGGAGAAACCAGATTCTAATGAAGCAACTATAAATTCTCTGGCTACTCGATTAAAAGCCTTGGAAGGAAAAAAGATTGATTTTCGGATTCAGAAGGTCTTAGAGCTAAAAAGCATTTTAACTCCCGAGCAGTTTAAGAAATTTAAGGAAAAAACTAGTAAGTGGCATGAGAAAAAAGGAAGCAGGAATAAAGAGTAATTACTAAAACAAAGAGGAGGTAAAAGTGAAAACAAAAATAGTATCTTTAATAGTTCTAACTCTTATATTGGGCTTCACCGTACCTTCTTATTCTAGTGATTGGGATATAGCCGGTAAAGTTCTTACTGGAATTACCGGCCTAAGAATTCTAAGTGGGGGAAAAATTGATGTTCTTGGCTCGATGACCGGCATTAACGATAATTCCACTTACCACTATCCTAACACTAGTAAAATTTACTATAATACTCACAATCACAGCTCTTCATGCAGAAAAACCTGGGTTTCTGACTACAGTTGGAGGAAAAAATATGTACCTAAGCACACTGTCTACGATCCTGAGTTAGGAAAAGTTGTTGTCTATGGTCACTATGTGAAGTATAAAGTAGACAATGGGGGTTACTGGAGTTATACTTGCCCTTACAAAAAGAACTATCACCATAGTACCTATAGAAATAACGATCTCTACTACAGTGGTCGCAGCAAGCGCTGGCGCTAGACCTTTAAATATTTTTAATTTTGATTTTCTTTGAAATTCGTCTCAGATCAGAAATATTGATATGACCGGGGGTTATGTTTAAGGCATTAGTAGTCCCAGCACATGCCCCTGCCTTAAGTGACTGGCCTAAATTCTTACTCCTAGAAAAACTGGCGATAAATCCGGCAATAAAAGCATCGCCACAACCAACTGGGCTGACTGCTTTAACTTTAGGCACTCTGGCCACAACCATCTCCTTACCGTCATAAGCCACTGCTCCTTTTGAACCCATTGTAAGAGCTAAAACTTCTATTCCTAAATTATGTAATCCATAGAGAGCTTGTTTTACCTTGGCTAAGGAATTTATTTTTATATTTAAGATTTGTTCTGCTTCAGCTAAGTTAGGTTTTAGCATAAAAAACTTTTTTCTTATACCTTTAAGTAAAGCAGGGCCACTGGTATCAAGGATAGAGCGTACCCGGTTTCGCTTGGCAAGTTCAATTAGCTGTCTGTATATTGTATCCTGAGCTCCGGGTATGTTTCTACCGGAAAAAATAACATAAGTAGATTTTTTAAGGAGTGAGGTAAATAATTTTCTAAAAGACTTTAATTCCGTCGGAGAAACTTCTGGTCCCCGTTCAAGAACTCTGGTGATAGTCTTTGATTTACCATCAAGAACAGTAAGACTCATTCTGGTATTTTCTTTAATTTGAAAAAAACTATACCTGATCTTCTCTTTAGCTAACTGATCTTTAATAAAACTTCCATTGCTGCCGCCTATGAAACCACTGGCAATATTTTTAACTTTTAATTTATTAAGAACCCGGGATACATTTATACCTTTACCGCCGGCACTTAAAGAGAGAGCTTTCTCGCGATAATCTTTACCGATCTTAAAATTGTCTACTCTGACCGTCTTATCTATAGCCGGGTTTAAGGTAATTGTAAGAATTGTCTCTTTCATTTAATAGATTATAACATAAATCCAGATTGATTTTCCTTGAAAATTACCCTAAAAGCGATACATTAGATAGTAACTAATACTTATTTTATGAAGAACTATTCAACTATAATATTGACCGAAAAGGAGATTAGACCCCTGGTCTCAATAAAAAAGGCTATGGGCGCAGTTGAGAAAGCCTTTCTATACTTTGGCCAGGGAAAAACCCAAATGCCGCCTAAGCTATATATTAATCTCAAAAAATATAATGGCGATTTCAGAGCTATGCCTGCAGCCATTGACCCAATGAAGGCTTGTGCAATAAAATGGGTGAATGTTCATCCCGATAATCGAAAAAAGGGTCTGCCTACAGTAATGGGTTTAATGATCTTAAGTGATCCGACTAACGGCTTGCCGCTGGCTATCATGGATGCAACTTATGCTACTGCTCTTCGTACCGGGGCTGCCGGAGGGGTAGCAGCTAAATATCTGGCTAGAGGCGACTCAAAAGTTGTCAGCTTAGTCGGTTGTGGCGCTCAAGCAAGAACTCAACTAAAAGCTTTGCTGGAAAATTTCCCCATAAAAGAAGTTAAAATTTGGGCACATAAAAAGGCTTACTACAGTGCTTTCTTGAAAAATATAAAAATACCGAAATTAAATTTTATTAGTTGCAGCAAAATAGAGGAGTGCGTAAAAAACTCCGATATCATTGTTACTACAACTCCTTCACGCAAGCCCCTGATAAAATTAAAATGGCTTAAAAAAGGGGTCCATATAAATGCTATCGGAGCTGATGCAAAAGGAAAACAGGAGCTTGAGTCTTTAATTTTAAAAAAGTCCAAAGTAGTAGTTGACGCCTGGGAACAAGCTGCTCATAGTGGTGAAATAAACGTTGCCCTGAGGAAAAAAATTATATCAAAAAAAGATATCTATGCTGATATTGGCCAGATTGTCTCAGGGAAGATAAAATCTCGAACAAACAATCAAGAGATTACTATCTTTGATTCAACTGGTCTGGCTATTCAAGATATAGCCATAGCCCAATTGATATACAAGAGTGCTCTTAGCAAAAGAATCGGTAAAAAAATTAAATTTATTTAAAGTAATGCCTAAAATAATATTAGCTTCCCAGTCAAAGGCACGAAAAAAGCTCCTAAAAAAGACTGGCTTAAAATTTAAAGTTATTAATTCCCGGATAGCCGAGGACAATTGCTTGGAGGCAAACCCCGGAAAATTAGTTAAAAAAAATGCTTTGGCTAAAGCCAAGGCTGTTGCTAAAACATTAGATGGGGGAGTAATTATAGCTGCCGATACTATAGCTGTGTCAGGTAAAAAGCTTATTGGTAAACCAACTGATATAAACGATGCTATAAAAACCATAAAGCTTCTTTCAAAAAAACCCCACTGGGTATACTCGGGACTTGCTGTAATTGATCTTGATAGCAAAAAAACCTATACCTGCTTTGAAAAAACCAAGGTCTTTATGTTAAAATTGACCACTAAGCAAATAAAAGATTACTGCCATAAATTTCTACCCTTAGATAAAGCCGGCAGCTTTGATATCCAGGGACCAGGAGGGATGTTTGTTGAGCAGATTGAGGGGTGCTTTTATAATGTTGTTGGCCTGCCCCTGGCTAAATTAGTTAAAATATTCTCAAAAATTAAAATCGATGTCTTTAATTCTTAATGGAAAAATTTAAAACTCTTACCTTACCAACTTCTAAAATCTTACTAGCGCCCTTAGCCGGAATAAGTTCACTTGCTTTCAGAACTATTAACCGTCAAGCCGGCTGCAAATTTGCTTTTTTAGAAATGATCAGCGCCCGATCCTTAAGCTATTCCAGCAAAAAAACTATTGAGATGATGCAAACCAATAGTTCTGACCGCCCTTTAGGCGTTCAACTTCTCGGTAGTGATCCAAAATATATTTTGCCATCTTTAGAAAAGCTAAGAGAGTATCCTTATGATCTCCTTGATTTTAATGCTGCCTGTCCCCAAAAAAAAGTAACCAGTAACGGCAAGGGAGCTGCCCTCCTAAAAGAACCTAAGCGCTTAAGGGATCTGCTTAAAATACTAGTTAAGGAATCACCTCTTCCGGTAACCGTTAAAATCCGTATTGGCTGGGATAGTGGAAAAAATGCTGTTGATATCGCCAAGCATGCTGAAGACGCCGGCATAAGTGCTCTCTGCATACACGGACGGACCAGGATGCAAGGCTATAGACGGCCTCTTGACTATAATGCTATAAGAGAAGTTAAAAAATCCCTTAAGATTCCGGTTATTGCCAGTGGAGAGATCTGGGATTGGCAGTTGGCTAAAAAAATGTTTGATGAAACCGGCTGCGATGCCATAACCGTAGCCCGAGGCAGCTTAGGCAACCCCTGGATATTTAAAGAAATAGAAGAGTTTCTAAATGAAGGTGTAATGCCTTTGCGTCCCTCAATGGAGGAGCTAGGCAAAACCATGAAAGAGCACCTGAACTTAGATATTGAGGCCAGAGGAGAAAGAACAGCTACTATTGAATTTCGTAAATTTTTTATCTGGTATAGCCGGGGAATGAGAAACATAAAGCCCTTAAGAGGTTTGGTAGGATTTGTGAAAACTCAAAGCCAAATGGTTAAACTTATAGAAAAATTGATTGCTACCGGTCAGCAAATATCGTAAGATATTAAATACAATACGTAAAACCCATGAAAATACTTAAAATTAAAAAAATTTTCCCGATACCGCTCTTGGTAGCTATTTTCTCAGCCAGTCTTCTTTTTTCAGCCGAGAGAGTAGTGCCTAGTCTCATCTATCGCATTTTTGCTTATCCAGCAGGAGGAATTGTAGGTTTTTTCTTAAATGCTCCAACACTTACTAATTCTTCAAATCACCTCCTTATTCCGACTGCTAATAAGATTATCCACATAACCCAAAGCTGCAGCGGCTTCGGCTTCTTTTGTATTGTTTATAGTTTTTTAGTGTTTTCAACTTATAAATCTACTCGCTTAAAAAGTATTCTAACCTTAAGTTTGCTCATTCTGCCCATAGCTTACATCTTAAGTATTATCACCAATTCTTTTAGGATAATTGCCGGCTATTATGCGGATTTGATTATTGTGCCTCAACTGGCTGCAAATTTTAAGGCATCTCTTCACCAGGGGATAGGAGTGTTTTTATTCTTAACTGTCTTATTTTTAATATCACTTATCTTAAAAACGAGGTTCGGCTATGAAAGAACTTAGCGACCACTCTCTTTTATCAGATACTTTTAAAAGACCGATTGCCTTACTCTGGGTAAATATCATACCTCAACTGATCTTAATTCTAATCAATCTTAAGACCTATTGGTATATAAGTAACGAAGTAACACCTGAAGGTTACAATGCAGCCATAATTTTATTTTCCTGGCAGATATTTCTTATAATTATTGCCGGGATTCTCTTGTTTTTTCTTCATAAGCAAAAAGCACATATAAACTGGATAAGCAGCCTGGGACTTTTGATTACTCAAATTGGCTACCTCTGGTATGCCGGCTCAAACCTCTGGCAGATACTACCTACAACTATAGAGCCGTGGATAGTCGATTCCGGTAATATCACCCTTTATCAATTTACTTTTATCATGCCGGGAATATTCTATGCCGGGTTAAATTTTGCCACCTTTAAAGCTAAATTAAAGCCTACACACGATTTTATTGCCACACTCCTGACCGCACTTTTCGGACCTGTACTCTACTATATTTTCTTTATGATTACCGGTGTTTTTTTTGGCGGTCTTAATCTTCATCTTCCTCAATTTATTTCAATTACTTTTTTTATAGGTTTTACTCTGATTTCCTTAACTGCCTTTGTCCGTCTTCTTGTCTTTGCCTATTTCTGGATTCAAAAACAACAAACCTGGATGAATGTAACTTGCATCTCCTTAGTCAGCCTCATCTGCCCCCTGGCCGGGTTACTTCTAAATAGAACAATACCCTTTCCCGCTGATTTTCAAGCTGGTTTAATTTATATCGCTGCTATTTTTAACGGCCTGATTCTCCTGATCCCAGTTAAAATAAATGAGAAAAATATTGCCATAAGTTTATTCCTAAAATCCTTAACCTTTCCTTTTACTCTCTATTTCTTTTTGGTATTTTTACCCTTCTTACCCTTAGCGCTTCCGGCTATGTTTATTGTCGGTCTGGGATTTCTCTTTTTGACTCCGACTGTTTTATTCTTAATTCATAGTAAAAAACTTGTCTTTGATTTTAAGGCCTGCCTTAAAGAAAAGGCTCTTGGCTTTACTTTAGTAATTTCCCTTATTGGTGCTTTGATCCTGCCAGGATTACTATTAGCTAAGGCTTTTATTGACCGTGGTCAACTTAACAAGGCCCTCAACTTTGTTTATTCTACCAGCTATAAAACTCCCCCTGAATTTAAAGGTTCAACAGAATCTGTTCAGCAAATATTACTCACCATGAAAAATCTAAAAGAGAGCACGCAGCTGCCTTATATATCAGGTATTTATAATAAAATAGTCTTTAATGGTATGGTGCTCTCTGATAAGAAAATTGCCTATATGTATAAGTTATTTAGTGGTGAGGATATTTCAACGGCAAATAGAAGCCTCGGCTCCAGACTTCTTGGGCGCAGAAGTATGTTTGGAGGTTGGGGAATTTCCCAGAGAGATATGCCGATTCAAGAAAAACCCAGAGATGTAGACATAACCACGCTTACTGTCACTAATGAAGCTGGCAAGCAAATAACAAAAGCTAGAATAAAGCTAAGCATGCACAATATAGGTTCTAGCAATGAGGCTGAATTTTCACGGCTGATCACCATTCCTCCCGGTGTTATTATAAGTGACTTTAAGCTAAAAGTGGGGGAGGAGTTAGTTGAAGGAAGAATTTTTGAGAAAAAAACAGCCCTCTGGGTTTATCATATGATCAGAGATTTTACCCGTCGTGATCCTGGAATTTTAACTTACAAAACACCACAACTGGTTGAATTTAATATTTATCCCTTTACCCAGGACCAAACACGTTATGCAGAAATTGAAATGCAATACCCCAATAACTTCTCTCCGGCGATATATATCGGAAAACGTCTGGTCCATTTAAATAAAAATACTTTAAAAGACAGAAAACAACCGGCAATCGTTCAATCACCCTTGAATTCTAAAAAAACATATGCAATTATACCTAAAAAAATCTTATCGACCTTACCAAGCTTTCACCGAAAGCCTTACTTGCATTTTATTCTCGACTACTCAAAACCAAGTGAATCCTTAATCAAGGACTATCCTAAGCGTATTGAAGAAATAGCTTCCCAATTTAAAAACGCTAAAAAACTTAAAATAACTGCTGCCAATTTAGAAATTCAAGACCTGACGAGTGATTATATACCGATTAAGGATAAAGAAACAATTGCTGCAAAACTTAAAAATGCCACTCTAACTTTGCGGGGAGGAATGGACTTAAGTCGTGTTATAAAACAGCAACTATTGCTTTATAACGAAAAAGCTCTTGGGGACTTAACTTCTCCTTACCAGTGGCAAGAATATCCGATTTTTATAGTTATCTCTCATGAAAACTCTGCCTTAATTGAGAATAAAGACTTAGACTTCTTTAAACCACTCCTGCCTGATTGCAATAGTTTCTATATCTCTAAGGAAGGCAGTAAGTTTGAAAGTAAACTACTCTGGGATGTAAAAAACCAAGACTCTTCATCAAGGGTAAGTGCTCTTAAGATGGGGGAGAGGGTGGCTATTATCAGCAATGCCGGAAAAAATACTCAGATGGCTGAAATAAACTCATCAACCTCTCAGGCTGACTTTTCAGTATATGACCCCTTGAAAGGTCAGTTCACCCCCTTAAGCAATTCTCGAATTCTTTCTGATAAGTCAAAATATAGAGAAGCTTTAAACTTGGCCATGGCTAATTATGACCTAATCTATGACCCCTCTAAAGGTGAAAACAGGTTGTCCGACTTAGTTAAATCTAGCCGGAAGTTAGGGGTCTTGATCCCGGCAACAGCCTATATAATTGTTGAGCGAAGCTCGCAGTGGAAAATACTCCAGGAAAAAGAAAAGCAAAGCTTAGATTCTTTAAGCGCGCTTGAATTTAGTGAGGAATTCGAAACTCCGGCACCGGGATTTTTATTGCTTTTGATCTTATCTATGTTTCTCTATAAAACCAGGCAAGGATCTTATATAAAAAATGGCAAAAGGAATTTTAAGTAAAATTTTCTCTTTTTTAAAAGGTCTTATAAAGATTAAAGAGCCGACTCCTGTGGCTAGGCAAGAACAAGCCCAGATTGGAGGATTTTATCTAAAAGTTGCGGATATGGTTTATGTTACTGGAAGAGGATTGCTTGTGAGCGGTCAAGTTCAGGCAGGACCAATAAACAAAGGCGAATTTGTTACTCTCACTTTAAAAAACGGCTTGACCAAACCTTGTAAGGTTTTAGGTATTGAAATAGAAAATCAGCGCAGCAAACGGGCTGAACCCGGAGATCAGGCAGGCCTTATCCTTTCCGGTATCGGTAGAAATGATATCGACAAAGGTACAATTATAAGGAAAATATAATTATGAATTTTATTATAGGTATACTCGCCGGCATCTTCTGCACCCTTTCTTTTCTTCCCCAAGTTATTGCGATCTTTAAAACAAAAAGTACCAAAGATATCTCCCTGGCAACTTTTTCCTTATTTACTACATCTGCCATCAATCATAGGTAAATGATCTACTTTGGCTGCTTTAGAAGACCGATAGCCGTCTATATCAAACCTCTGAACCCCATCAATGGTAGTTATTTGATATTAGATAATACTACCTATAAAGGTAACCATATATAAGTACAAGTAAATACCAGGGGAGTTATTCACAGGTTATTATTGAGACAGGAAAAGATATTGATAATGTTATCTATTTGGGCCAAATCCACCATTTATAAAAGTTAACATAAGATACATTATCGGAAGTTAGCAATTCTTCTGTTTTCTCTTTAAATAGTCTCTAATCAGGTTTGCTTTTAAAGTTTATTTGGGCAAGCTACAAGGTCTTCTTTTGTTTTTGTGGGAGAATGTCGTGCTGGATATTTAGAAAGTCTAAGACGACTTTTCTAATATAGACTGATGGCTCAAGGTTGGCTTTACCGGACCAGGACATCACTTCAATCCACTGATCCTGGGTAAACCTTACATTTATGGTCTTTGTGTATTTTATGGTCTTTTTTGGTCTTCCTCGTTTAATTGTTTTCTTCGCCATGTTCCTCCTTTTTTTCTTTGGTTAGTTTTTCTTCTACTCGATTTTTATTATACCAGATTTGTATTTATTTTCAAGTATACAAAAAAACACTAAAAAACACAGAAAAAGATGCTGGAAAAGAGCGATTTTTCCTTATGCTTCTCCTCCATTTGCTCTACTTCTTTAACCTAGTTTTAGTGATTATTCAACGATTGTAGCAGTCAGAAACATCATAACTTTTGACTGTTGGTTTGAGGATGTTTTTGACAAAGGTATGCCAAAAAGTGAGGTTTGAGTAGTAGTGGTTTGGGTCGTGCCTGAATCCACTCCTCCAATAGCTACTGTATCACCGCTGTTTAGAATTACTTGAGTTAAGATTGTCCGCTCGTAAGGGCTAGAGCCTTTCATATTACTTACTGTCGGCTGGATAACTACATTTATTGTTCCATCATTATTTGCTGTTGGTAATACCTCTAAAAAGCTCCCCAGCTGCTTTCTTAAGGGGTCAACCACCACCACATCGTTATGTCTGCTTGAATAAAGAGTTACGCTATGGCCAAAGATCTCATCCTTTGAAACTGCCAGCCTTGCCGGATGATTGCTTAGGGTCTTAAGGGTCATTTCTGAACGAATCTTTGATTTATTATCACTTTTAATATTATTAATCAGCAGTGAGTACTGGCCACTGGGAATAATAACCTGACCTGAACTTAACCCTAAGTTGTTGAGTGTCTGGCTGGATATATCAGTGACCACTACTTTTATTTCAACATTCTTTTCAGATACATCCAGACTGTCAATAACACTGGCTATCTGTTGCAATTTATTGGGATAATCTAAGACTATTAAGGTATTGCTATTTGCATCCAGGCTTACCCGCCCCTCAGGGCTCTTTAAATCATTAGCAATATTATATAGTGACTGGGCATTGCTATGGCGCAATTTAAACATGCGCATTTTAAGATTTGATGATTGAGCAAATACTACTACTGAAATAAGAAAGCAAAGGGTAGTTACTAGGTTAAAAAATACTTTCTTAGGCATTTTTTCTAGCTTTTGGGGAAGGATAGTTTGGTTTCGTTAACGAATTGCAATATTACAGCCTTATCTTCAGGAGAAATCTTGGTAAACTGTATACCTAGGCGGTGTTCAGCATTCGGAGCAGGCAAGTTATAGCGTACTTCTCCGGTTATCTCCATAGTCTTAATCTTATCCTCATCGCGCAAAGCCGAAGTGTTCATTAGGGTAAAGGTCATTAGGATAATTGTTTTTGCCGGTATATCAACCTCAGTAACTACGGCCGTGCCACCCTGACTTAAATCCATCATTAAGGCAGATACTTCACGTTTATTTATGGTAATTGATACTTCCAGGGGTTTATTGATTCTGAAGACAACTAGGAAATTGGCTTTCGCCCTTTCATATTGTCGACGTTCGGAGTTTGTATTTTCTTTATTCATAATCTTATCTATCTATTCTACTTTGCTGTAAGAGCTTTTTCAATTAAAATTCTTAATTTATTCATTAAGGCCCGGGGTAGGCGAAATTGCGAACGCAATACTGGCGTGGAAAAGGTAAATTCGAATAAATCTGGCTTATTGGGAACTCTCCGTATTGATACAGTCATTGGCACTTCCGGCATAAAATAGCCTCCTTAATTTAAGTTATACTAATACGTAATTTTTTGATAAACAATAATAGTGAATTTAAAAAACCGGCAAAGAAAAATGATACTCCAACTATTTTAAATGACTCCTCTACAACCTCCCATACTATATTAAGGCGCTCATAACTATGAAAAATAACTGTCCCCGCCAGACCAATAGCTCCAAAAGTCAGGAAAGGGAAGAGATCCTTATGCTTTCCTATTTCCTTACGAAACTTTAAACATACTCCCAAAGCAACTAATCCAAAAAAAGCAATCACCAGATTATCAAGATTCAGGTCTTTTACATCTTTACCGAATAATGCCCCTACTGCCTCATCCATACCCTCATGGGCCATAAAATACTCATCCATACAAAGGTAAAGAAAACCTATTGCTGAAAATAACCAAAACCAACGACCGCTATCAGTACTTTCTGTTTTTTTCTTTAATTTATAAAAAATTAAACAGATAAGGCTGATCGCTCCCAGCATAAGCGCTGAAAGAAAAGTCACTGCTTGGCGTTCATGAAAACGAAGCATCATGTCACCCTTATCAATCCCACTCTTAACGCAGGAAAAAATTACTATAAGATTAACTATTAAAACAATAGTAATAATTATAAAAGATTTTTTCATAACTCCCTTCTTCTGCTAATAATATAACTTATTTTTTCCGACTTACAAAGTCAGCGATTATCTTTTGGTCATCTTTATCTATACTTGTAAAAATAATACCTAAGTGATGATTGCCATTACCGTCCGCCACGTTACTCCTGACTTCGCCTATAACCTCACTAGATCTCAGCTCTTTTCTTGCATCTTTAGCTGCCAAATCATAAAAGGCCAACTCTAGAGTAATTATACTCTTAACCGGCACATCTTCATTAGTCACGAGGCCTAAACCTTGTTCACATATCTCCAGTGACTTGGCTGGATATTCGGTATTAAGCGGCTTTCGTGCTGGATCCGGGTATTGATTAATTTTAAAATTCATTATCAAGGATAATTTACGCCGCTTGTGTTCAGGTCGCTCTAAATTATTAAACTCTTCACTCATATAAATATACCTCTAAGATCAATTAAGATGACTTGATTAATTGTTTTAAGTTCGAGACTTTGCCAGTAACTTCAATCTTATATCTTTTGAGAGCTTTCAACATACGGTCATAAACCTGGTTTAAGGTTCTGCCTTCAGTAAGGTTGTTTAAACAGATAGCAGCATAGCCCTTTCTGTTTTTAATCTTAAAGATTTTGATTCTCCGTGCGCTCACCTTCATCTTATCCCCTCCTCTATTATATACTACTTATTGTTTACCCCAAATCCTAGTATTGAGATTAAGGTCATCAACTATGCCGACCGCTAATTGCAAATCTTCAAAATACTGCTGAATCGGGGTAAAATCTAAGATCGTTCTAAAAATACGCGGTTCAAAAAGATTCCTTCGATAAGGTATTGCCACAAATATTTTTGTAGCAATAAAAGAAAAATATATACTTTTACCAGTTTTCTTTTTAAAATCAACTATCCTCTTCATAAGACTGGTTGACAATATATAGCGGGCCTCTATTTGGTCACTCCCATAGACAACAAAATACTTCTCAAACTCTGGATCTTCCAATTTTATCAGTTGGCCCCTAGTCTTATTCCAAGATTGAAACATTGCACCTAAACCTCCTAAGAATCTTTCAGCTTTATCAGGCAAAATAAAGGTCTTACCTTTAAAATGTTTACTGAAATCAGCTATAAAAAATAAGCCTTTAAAGATAGTATGATGATTCCTCCGACCTTTGCTATCTCTAGTTACGTATTGGGCATGGATCTCGGAAAATTCAGAGTTAGTTTTGCCTAATTTTCCCCGTACGTGGTCATCACCCTTATAGACATCAATACGATGCTTAAAGATTTGGCTTGCCATAAATAAAGTCTTAGCAACGCGGTTACGCTTACTATAAATTAGGTTTTTCTCAACTGAAGTAACTATCTTGCCAATGATTTCGGTTTTAAAATTGCTAACGTATTTTTTACTGACAAAAGCAGTTATACCGACCAAAAACCCAAAAGCTACTATCCCAGGGAAAACTACATCATTCATGATAAAAGCTAAAATTATAGCTAAGGGTATAATTACAAGAGCAGCAATAAGAATTTTATTGAGAGCTTTCTTTCTCTGAGCCTCAAGTACTCGCAGCTCTGGCAGTAAGGTAGTGTTGTAGTAGTTTCTTAATTCAGAAAGTGTTTTCATTAAAACGGATTACTTTTTAAAGAGGTTGCCGACATTAATATTCTTGCGCTCAGCCTCGCCGATCTCAAAGACTTGTTTACGTTTGAAATTAAGCATGGAGGCTATAATGTTTGTCGGAACCATCTCAGTGGCATTATTATAATCGGTTACAGCAGCATTATAGGCTCTGCGGGCAGCCGAAATCTGTTCTTCTATTTCATTTAAAGAAGCTTGGAGCTGTAAAAAATTCTGGTTGGCTTTTAAATCCGGATAATTCTCAACTGCTACCATTATTCCACCGATCATCTTAGAGATTTTATTATCAAGATCAACCTTTTCATCAGAGCTTAAATTACCAGATACTGCTTTTGCTCTCAACTCAGTTATTTCGGTTAAAGTACTTTTTTCATGCTCCATGTAAGTTTTAACTGTAGAGACCAGGTTGGGTACCAGATCATACCTTTTCTTTAAAATGGCATCAATGCTGGCAAAAACATTTTCGACTTGGTTTTTCTTACCAATAAGACTATTATAGAGAGTAAATACAAAGAGACCGCCAACTACTAAAATTATAAGTAAAATACTCATACCTACCTCCTTATTTTTGATAAATATACTTAATAGTATAATTCTACCTTCTTAATAATACCTGTCAAGAAAAGCCCTCTTTATTTAAGTTTTCTTTTTTAAGAAAAGGATTAATCGGATCTGCTCACTGGGGCAAGTTGTCCAACAAACTTACTATATCCCTAGCTTGCTGGTCTCTGCCTTCACCTTCAAATAAAGCCTTAGCTTTATTAAGAGAAGTTTTAGCTTTTTTGAATTGACCTAAAGCATAGTAGGAAGTTCCTAAAAAGGCATGAGTCTCGGAGTCATCGGGAAAAATTTCAAGAAGTTTTTCAAAGTAAAGCAGTGCTTTTTCATACTCTTCTAAAGAGTGGTATATAGCACCAAGATTAAAGAGAACATCTAAGTCTTGGGGGTTGGCTTTTACCAGCTTTTTAAAGTATTCGACTGCTTTTTGATTTTGACCTAAAATTTGGTAAGCACTAGCTAAATTATAATAGACCTCAGTTGCCTCAGGATTAAGTAAGAGGGCTTTCTGATAAACTTCGATTGTCTTCTGGTAATCTTTAATAAAAAAGTAGTAGGCTCCTTTAAATAAATAAACAGTATAATCTCTGTTAATAACACCGTTTCTAAAATCATTTATCGCCCGAAGAGCCTCTCGGGAATTTATATCCAAAGGGTCTTCTTGAAGAAGTTCTTTAAACATGTCTTCAGCATGGAGAACATTGCCCTGGGAAGCCACCCTTAAGGCATTATTAAAAGTTAAAGTCTCTTCTTGGGAATCAACTAGAATCACAGTTTTTGGTTTCCGGCCGCGGATTGAAGCCACCTCATCCGGAGTAAAAGTGAAAAGTTCACCTTCTACTTTTATAGTTATCTTATGAATAGTTTTTTCAACTATAGTACCACTTAATTCCTCTCCTGATTTTAGCTTTATCACCCCCGGATAGGCCATAGGCAGTAGTAAAAAGATAAAAGCAAAATAATAAATAAATATTTTTCTCATCAGAAGGTTTGCTTTTAATTTTTATGTTTCTTTTTAATCACTATCTCAACCCGACGATTATTTTGTTTACCCTTAGTTGTATCATTGGTATCTACTGGTTTATACTCACTAAAGCTGGCTGCTGATAGCCGCAAGGGGTCAACCTCACACTCCTCAATAAAAAAATGCACCACGGAAAGAGCTCTGCCACTAGCTAATTCCCAATTTGACTTCCAAGGTGAATGTTTTATCGGTGCATTGTCGGTATGACCTTGGACTTCAATTAAATAATCAATTACATTGCTATTAAGAACAGCCGAGACCTTCCTTAAGCTAGGCTGAGCCTGGGTTCTGAGTTTGGCTTTTCCGGAATCAAAGAATATTTCAGCTAAAAAAGTAACTACCAGCCCTTCCTCAGTCATCTTCAACTTTGCTTTATACTCAAGAAGTTCCTGACTTAGACGATCTTCGAGCTCTCTTTTTGCCATTTCTAAATCTGAGAGTTGAGTGTCTTTAGTATTTTTAAGTTCTTCAATTTGTTTATATAAAGCACTTACCTCTGCTTCTAAAGCATCACTGCGCTTAGCCTTTTGGATAGTTCCGCAACCAGATAAAGCGAGTACAAAAACCATAAGAAAAATAAAATGTTTACTACTTTTCATCTCTTCTCCTCTTTTTTTATTGATTAAAATGATTCCTTTCAAAACCCTTTAAGTAATACAACTATACTAAATTGCTAGATTTAGTCAATACAGAATTTTAGATTTTGCTTTTTGCCCGGCAAATAGCCTGACTGCCGTAACGCTTATTTATTGTATCTATAGTCTCATGCACTCTTTTCTTCTTAGCCATAACCTTACCTGTATTAAAAATACTATCATTTTCCTCTAAACTAAGCAGCCCGGATGCCTTTACCCCAACCAAACGCACCCCCTTAGCTTTTCTGTTAAAGATTTTATAGAGTGAATTAATTATTTTATAAATAATGTCTGTAAAATTTGTCGAAGAATTTAAAGTCTTGCTTCGTGAGTAAGTATGGAAACCACTAAGGCGTATTTTTAAAGTTATGGTCTTTGCTTTTAGATTATGGTTCCTTAATCTTAAGGAAACTTTCTCAGTAAGCAACATTAAAGCTGACTCCACTTCTTCATCACTAAAGGAGTCTTTTTCAAAGGTTAACTCATTGCTAATCGATTTCACTTCATCCACAGCTTCTACCTCTCGATCATCAAAACCTCTAGCTAATTGCCAAAAATAATATCCATTTTTACCCAATCGTTTGCTTATAGCAGCTGGATCACTTCTTGCTAAATCACCTATTGTTATGATGCCGCTCTTATTAAAAATTGCTTTGCTCTCTTTGCCCAAACCCCAAATTCTACCTATATCCAACGGCCAAAGAAAATTTAATAACTCTTTAGCCGGCACTTCTTTTAAACCATTGGGTTTACAAATCTCTGAGGCTATCTTGGCCGTCATCTTTGTTGGCGCCAACCCCAGGGAAGAGTTTAGGCCTGTATCTTTTTTTATCTTATCTTTAATAAGCTTACAGGTATTAAGGGGAGTTTTAAAAATATGAAAACTATTGCTAATATCTAAAAAAGCTTCATCAATGCTTACTACCTGGACTTTCGGTGTAAAAGTATAGAGAATCTCAAATATCTCTTGGGATGCTTTTATATACTTTTTCATATCTACCGGCAGAAAGACTGCTTGGGGACAGTTCTTATACGCAATAGATATTGGCATTGCCGAACCAATACCGAATTTTCTTGCCTCATAAGAACAAGTTGAGACCACCCCCCTGCCTCTGCCTTCTTTAGGGTCAGCTCCAACAATAACCGGCTTGCCTTTAAGCTCAGGTTGGTCCCTCTGCTCGATGGCAGCGAAAAAAGCATCCATATCTATATGAATAATATATTTTGGCATTCTTTTAGGCTTTATTTAGATTTTCTACAAATCTAGGGGCTTAGAGCAACTTTCATTAAAAAGCTAAAAATGGGCTATTTTTAGCCCAAATATGAGCATCCTGGAAGGTGATTTAAACGCTATTAGGATTAAGAGCCCTAATGGCTTCGATTCTTTTTAAAACCGGGGGGTGCGTGTAATCGATAAAAACCTTTAAAGGATGTGGGGTCAAATTTGAAAGATTATCAACTGTGAGTTTTTTTAAGGCTTCGATAAAATCCTGAGAGTGTTTATAGGTAGTTACTGCATATTCATCAGCTTCGTATTCGTGTTTTCGGCTCAATATAGTAAGAAAGATTGAAAGAATAAGGTTTATCGGCGTATAGAGAAACCCAAAAAAGAAAAGACTCCCGTAGACAGAAAGGTTATCCATTCTAAAAGCAGCAAACAAGTTAGGGTTATTAATAAAAAATGAAAGAATAAAAAATAGCAACCCTGTAGTAAGTATCGAAATAACTATATGTTTTAATATGTGTTTTTTCTTATAATGACCCATCTCATGGGCTAATACTGAAACCAGCTCTCCGACTGTGTGTTTTTTTATCAGGGTATCAAAGAAGACGATTCTTCGGTACTTACCAAATCCAGTAAAAAATGCGTTTGATTTAGACGAGCGCTTTGATCCGTCCATAGTAAATATACCTTTGAGCTTAAAGGCGTGGTCTTTAGCATAGGTTTCAATTGATTCCTTTAATTCACCACTCTCTAAGGGGATAAATTTATTAAAAAGAGGCATTATCCAGACCGGAGCAATAAAAGTTAAAAACAGCTGGAATACTGTCATAGCTAACCAGCACCAAATCCAG
>CAJXAF010000023.1 GCA_913050175.1 uncultured bacterium | reverse complement strand
AAAGTGGTACGTGAGCTGGGTTCAGAACGTCGTGAGACAGTTCGGTCTCTATCCACTGTGGGTGTTAGGATTCTTGAAGGGAAGCTGTCCCTAGTACGAGAGGACCGGGACAGAGGAACCGCTAGTGTACCAGTTATCTCGCCAGGGGTAAAGGCTGGGTAGCTATGTTCCTTTGGGATAAGCGCTGAAAGCATATAAGCGCGAAGCTCTGCCCAAAACTAGAAATCCCTCTTCCGCTTCGGCGGGAGTGAAGGCTGGTGGGAGACTACCACCTATATAGGGCGCAGGTGTACGCATAGTAATATGTTTAGCCGAGCGTTACTAATAAGCCAATCGGCTTGATACCCTTCTTAATTTATATATGGCTGCAGCTATTTATTGGCTGCTAGCCACCGCATTTATTTAAAAATAAATGGGGGTGTCCATACCGGAAGGGCCACACCCGTTCCCATTCCGAATACGGCCGTTAAGCCTTCCAGGGTCAATGGTACTGCATCCGCGAGGTTGTGGGAGAGTAGATCGGTGCCCCCTTTGCTTTCATAAACTCCCTAGATTTAAAAGTCTAGGGAGTTTTTTATTTATTAAAATTTCACCGCTATTAAAGAATTATTTGTTCGACTACTTCTTTTTTTTATATTTTATGGTATACTTAAGTTGTAAATATAATAAAAGAAGGGAGGAAGCATGAAAAAAATAGTTGTAAGTTTTTTTGTCTTAACTTTACTTCTAACTTTAACCACTCTAGCCCAGGAAACCATAACTCTTTCAACTTATTATCCCTCACCATTCGGCATCTATAATCGACTTGCAACTAATTCCTTTGGTGTAGGCGATAATAATTCTTCTGGAGGCATTGAAGCTGGCGATTCTCCCGATCCTGCAGTAGCCGGTCAGGAAGGTGATGTCTGGATAGCCGGAGATATCGGCATAGGTACGACTAATCCAGAGGCACGAGTGCATATAAGCGGTGATAGCCCGATATCTATGATTGAAGCTACACAGGCAAATCAGGCTGCTCACCTTTACTTAAGGACTCCAACTGCAATTTGGCAACTTGAAGCTGACTCCGGAGGAATTGATGAAGGTTTTAGGATTGATGAATCTACCACTAGTATGGGTGATTCTGGAACTACAAGGTTTGTGATTAGAAATGGAGGGCGTGTAGGCATTGGAACCAGGAATCCTAGGGCAAGATTAGATGTAGATGGCGGGATAAGAGTAGGGCAAGTTGATGCTACTGGAAGCGGAGCCGGTAATTGTGCTGCAAGCGGTTGTTCTGCTGATAACGCAGGAACATTAAGATACTGCAATAACAAAATACAATTCTGTAAGGGCAGCACTTCTTCTTGGGAACAAACTGGAGGCGGAGGCCTCCTAGGGGCTTTTGCCTGGCTTCAGATAAATATTACCGATGCTACCAAAGTTGGGGATATCACCATGGATATGACCAATATCCAAGCTGACGGTAAACCAGCTATAGTCGGTCCTGTAAAAAATGCTGAAATTGGGTCTGCTGTAGTAGAAGGTGACTTTGTAAGTGGAAAATATATATTAGCGGCAATCGGCCGTTCAAAAATATCTTACGCCCATACTCCACCGGTGAATCAGATTATTGCCCAGAACATTTATGTTTCCCGCAATAGCACTGGTAGGTTAAGGGTGTGGACAACTGATCATCCCAGCATTACTGGGGGTGGTACCCAATTTATTACAGTAATGGCTTTTCAAAGAAGGTAAGCATAAAAAAAGGGGGAGACATGAAAAAAATAATTCTTAGTCTTTTTTTCTTAACTCTACTTTTAACTTTACCAACCCTAGCCCAGGAAACTATAACCTTAACAACTTACTACCCTTCTCCCTTTGGTGTTTATAAGGATCTTCTTGTTCAGGAAAGATTAGGAGTAGGTTTTACCAACGAAAATGTTTTTTTGATTATGGAGGGTCAGATCCTAATGGAAAGCTCCATGTAAGGAGCAATTCTCCAATGATTATAATTGAGGATTCTAGTATAGCTTCTCCCGTCGGGCTCATGAGTATAACAGCAACAGCAGGCGCTGGGAGCGAGGGTCTGAACATACATGGTAGGAATGATTCCAACAATAATTGGAATAACCTTATGACTGTACGTCGTAGTGGTAATGTGGGGATAGGGGTAGCAGATCCTCAGGCGATACTGGACTTAAGTTCAACAACTAGTGGCTTTCTCCCTCCGAAGATGACCAACACTCAAAGAAACAACATTGTTAATCCACCTGAAGGGTCAGTTGTATACAATACTTCAGCTGATAAATTAAATTATTATAATGGAGCTTCATGGAAAAATTTTGGTGGCGGCGGCTATTGTTATACCAACCACGTTTGGGGTGATGAAAATACGCCCTGTGTTTGTCCTGAGGGTTGGCATAAACCTGATCTAGGAGGCGATGAAGAGCTTGGTGTAGACTATTATTGTGCTTGGAGTCATTGTTTAGGCGGACAAGTACGACCCGTTGGTACTGTTTGTGAACCGGGTGAATGCTCTATACCAGTGGGAACAGCCTGTCTTTGTTGTCATGATTAATTACGGCATACGCTTGTAAATAAGTTTGATTTAATTTAAAGGGAGAGCGAAATGAAGAAATGGTCTGTTTTTTTAATTATATTTTTATTTTTACCTCTTTGCTTTAGTTTTTCCCAAGGGTCTTTATCAGGTCTTAGCAGACATCAGCAAGAACGGACTCTTAGAGCCAAAAAGAAGAGCCCCCAATTATATGAGTTTGAAAAAACCTTAGCCGCTACCCAAATTAAGATAGAAGAATTACTTAGAAGATATGAACAAGCAAAGAAAACAAATAAGAAAGTAAAACTTAACAAAATAAAAGAAGAAATAAAATTTTTGCTAAAGAAAAATACAGAAATAAGGGATAACCTTGATTATCAAGTAGAATTAATGCTCTTTCATAACAAATAAGATTTAATATTAACCTTTACGGTATTCTCTCTTCCTTTGCTTTCATCAATCCCCTAGATTTAAAAGTCTAGGGGATTTTTTATTATTCTGATTTCTCTACTCCTAGAGGAGTATTTTTTGGGATTTGTTTGTTTTTCATAGTCTTTCATGCTATACTCAAAAGGTAAATAGAAATATAGCAAAAAATGGGGAGGCATGAAAAGAATAGTCTTTAGTTTCTTTATTATACTGGCGCTCATAGCTTTAGAAGCTATACCCCAGGAAACTGTCACCCTAACTACCTATTATCCAGTCCCTTTTGGAGTTTACTCTGAGCTGCGTTCAAGACATCTGGCAATTGGTCAAACTTACTCTGATTCTAATGCTCACCCCTGGAGCACTACCAGCCCTCCTCCTGCCGGAGAAATCGATCCTTCAGCAGACTTAGTAGTAGAGGGAAATACCGGCATAGGTACATTGGCTCCTTCGGCAAGGCTGCATCTTGACAATCAGGGCTCAACAACTGATACAGTGGCTATATTTGATGACTCAACCTTTGTTAGCGGTCCCTGGAATAAAAATATTGCTTTTGCCCAGGAAGGCACACAATTTGCTAATATTGGCATAAGCGGAGGGGTGAGCGGGGGTAACCCCCAATTAAGTGAGTTTTATATTGATATCAGCTCAACTGCCTCAGATGATGATTTTATAATTGATTTAGATGGGAATGTAGGTCTAAGCGAAGCAGTACCTAGGGTTCATCCTGATGGAGTGAGTGCTGACGGCATTATTGATGTTAATGATGTTTATCTAAGGTCGATACCTGGATGGGTTTCTCAATTTACACCTAGCACCTCTAACGTTTATACCCTGAACTCAAGTAGAAGTGCAATCCCAGTCAATGATCCTGCTTTTATAGTTGGAGAACAATATATTACTAGAGCGACGTCGCCATTTTTTCAAGGAGTCGGAAACGTCAACCACTCATCTCAAGGCACTGAGGTGCTATGGCTTAACAACCCTTTTACATCGCCTATTCACGCCTACTTTACCAATGCTAGGTGGCCTTACGGAGTAATGTCTAATAACCTTTACTCTAATAAACTTTGGGCTATGTCTTATGTCTTTGGGAATCCACCCAGTCCGCCCGTACCTAATAAGCATCGTTCTTATTTTTTTGGCATAAGTACGGAATAAATCATTTCTTTATATCACGCCTTTTATAATGCAAAAATAACCTAAACTGCTGACAATTTACCTTGATTGTGTTATATTAGCTATTATGAAAAGAATTATCCTTGTATTTTTATTAATTTCACTCACCCTACCGCTATATTCAGCAGTGCTGCTACTTAAAAACGGAAAGACAATTGAAGGAAGAATTATTGAAGCTACCACTGAGTATATAAAAATTGATTTATATGGGAAGAGCCTTACTTACAATCTTGGAGATATTGAGAGTATTGACGGCAAAAAAATCATTTTTAGCCCTAAAAAATCAAAAAATCAAGCCGCGGCTGATAGAGGAAAGGAATTCTATTCATTGTTGTCTGAGGCTCAAAAGTTTCTCCGAGAGCAGCAGTATCAACAAGCGATAGCTGCTTATGAAAAAGCAATCCTGATAAACAAAGATTCAGCCGTTGCCTATAATGGTCTGGCTATAGCTTACTTAAGCTCAGGTAAACTCAATCAGGCAATAGTTGCCTGTAATCGAGGCATTGAAGTTAATCCTTCTTTTGCTAATATTTATGGCATAAAGGGTCAGGCATATTTTTATCTTCGTGATTATAGCCAAGCCCAAGATAATCTACTGAAAGCAAAGAGTTTAATTGAAGAAAATGAAGCCTTAAGAGACAATGAGCAATCTCGTAAACTAATACAACACGTAGATTTAATTCTTAAGGCCATAGAGAACCAACAAAGATCAATGGACCAAGAATACGTGACCGTTGCGCCGCCGACATCAGATTTCTTGGGAGATGATTTTCTTTCGCATTTAAACCTTGGAAAAGATTATATAAATAGCAGCCAGCATCTTCTGGCAGTCGGAGAGCTTAAAGAAGCTGTTAAAATTAATCCTGACTCTGACGAAGCCTATAATTACCTTGCTCAAGCTTATGAAGGTTTAAGTAGAAATGAACAAGCCCTTTCGGCCTATGAGAAAGCTATTGAAATCAACCCTGAAAGCACAAGCGCTTTTTACAATTTAGCTATTCTTTATAGTAATAAGTTTAAAGATATTGATAAGGCGATTGAATCTCTTGAAATTGCGGTCAGCATAGACTTTGAATACGCAGAGGCATACCATAACTTAGGTTTACTTTATAAATCTCTAGGCAAGTATTCACAAGCAGGATATAACTTAAAGAAATCAAAAGAGCTTTTTAATAAAAGAGGTGATGAACACAATGCAAAACGTCTTGAGAGAGATATCCAAAAATTAGCTTTAATTGCCGGCACTCCTAAGTCTTCAGGAAAAAGAGCTTTTCGTGAGAAAGGTCTTAACTGGAAACAGATTTTTAGCATTTTTAGCATTTTTCTCTTGGGGGCGGTCTACTACGGGATATATTTTTACACCAAGAAGATGAATATGCGAACCCCCCTAAATGTAATCGTTTTCGGAGGCTGGGTAACTTATACTGGTTTGGCCATGGTTATAGGGTCATTTATTTTGAATATGCTATCTCCGGAACATTCCTTAGGAATACTTATGAATATTGTACTGCTTATTTCAGGAGTAGTTACTCTATATGCTGGTATCGCTATAATACATTTGCAACCCTGGTCCAGGACTTTTATCCTTTGGACAGTTGTGATTTCAGGGATCATTGAGTCAGCTCTTGTTTTATTAGAGACATCTGATTCGATTGTAATGATGGTTGTAGTCACCGTACACTTAATACACTTTACTGCTTTTTATTATGGATTGCCTAAGAAGTATTTTGATTCAAGGACACCGGTTTGGTTTCGTTAGTACCCGATTTAAGAATTAGCTTAAACAACTTATAAATTCATGGGTTTAAAAATAATTATTTTGGTAGCGGTAATTTTATGTACAGCGGTAACTCCTTTTGCTCAGAATTCAAGTAAAAGCAAAATGATATTGCCATATCGGGATGAAGTTGACAGTATTTACGCTAGAGAAATAATTGATTTTGACTCAGACTACACTGCCTTTTCAAAATTCCAGCAGCGTGATAAATACAAAAAGGCGTTAAAATATGTCTTAGAAGATGAGCTCATTGTAGCAAAGAAAATTTTGCTTAATCTTATTAAAATAAATGAATATGATTTTGGAAGCCGGTCAGCCTTAAAAATAATTTTAGACTACGATAAAGGAATTTTAAGTAAAAAATATTTACAGTATTTTTTTACCGCCTTAAACAATAAGTTTAATCATGACTACGTTCAAAGTATTCTCGATGTCGAAAAGGCGATTTCTCTTAAGCCCAGATATGGAGAGTCTTACTATTTAGCAGCTTATGTCTATAATGCTTTAGGAGAGTTTGAAAAATCAATAGCTAACCTTAAAAGATATATTAAACTGGGCGATAAGAATCCAAAAGTTTTTCTTGCTCTTTCTAGTAATTTTTTTGCCAAAGGCGACTATGAGCAAGCAATTGAAGAAATTCAGAAGTACCTTCAATTTAGGGATGCTGATCCCCGGGCCTGGTGTAACTTAGGGATTTTACACTCTTTGATAGGCAAGCCTGACAAAGCAATTATATATTTGCAAAAGGCTTTAGTTATCGATAGCAACTTTATTGATGCCTATCATGCTTTGGGCAATTCTTATTTTGATTTAGAAAAATATCCTGAATCTTTAAATAATTATAAAAAAGCTCTAAGCTTCACCCCCTACGATCTAATACTAAATATAAATTCTGCTGGGGCTTATTATATGTTAAATCAGCCAAAGCAAGCCTTAAAACTTTTGCAAGGAGTTATGAAAATTGACCCTGATCATCCAATCGCAAATTATAATTTAGGCAATGTCCACATTAAATTAAATAATTTTCAAAGTGCAGCAGAGAATTTTGAAAAAACTATTTCCATAAACCCTTATGACTACTCGGCTTACATAAACTTAGGATATGCGTATAGAAATTTAGATAACAACCTTGCTGCTCTTAACGCCTATAAAAACGCAATAGAAGTCAATCCTGGTAATATTGCTTCCTACGAAGGCATCGCTATTATTTATCATGAGCTTGGCAATTCTAAAGAAGCTTTAAAATATTTTTTAATAGCTAAAATCTTATATGAGGAAGTTGGAGCTAAAGCTAAGGTTATTGAGCTGGAGAAGTATATCAACACTTATTAGTAGCTTAATAATTGAATGGATTTTTTTTATAGCAATGGTATAATCGACAGGATAAATTTAAGTTTCACTTTGGAACGCAGTTATTTCGGGCCATTAGCTCAATTTGGCAGAGCAGGACACTCTTAATGTCAAGGTTGAAGGTTCAAGTCCTTCATGGCCCATAGTCTTATTATATATCTTGATCAGCGAACTGTTTTTGAGCCCTTCTTATATGCCTTCGACATCTTTGTGAGCGCAGCTGGCGCTCTTCTTTATTAGCATAAACTGGTTAGGTGAGTGTCTTTAGACGGCAATGGCTTTCAAGTGTAAAAAAAGGGGAGTGAAATGAAAAAATTTATTTTCTTGATTTTTTTCCTAAACTCAGCTTTCAATATTTTTTCTGCTGAAGATGAGGGCGTAGAATTAACTGTTTATAACCAAAACTTTGCTTTAGTCAAAGACAAGCGTAGCTTTGATTTTAAAAAGGGTATAAATTCTTTAAGTTTTCGTGATGTTGCTTCTCTAATTGAACCAACTTCAGTTCATTTTGGTTCGTTAACATCTCCGGGTTCATGTATAATACTTGAGCAAAATTACGAGTATGACCTGGTGAATACATCAAAACTTCTCTCAAAATATATAGACAAAAAAATTAGTTTACTTTCAGAAGATGGGCGTTCTTACGAGGGCACACTTCTAAGTCACGACGCTTCAGCCTTAATCATATCTACTGATGAGGGCCTGCGCATGATTTCTCGACCCGATAACATTCAGCAGATATTTTTTGATCAATTGCCCGAGGGTTTCATAACAAAACCGACCCTTCTCTGGCAGATTGATTGTCAAAAACGAGGAAGGCACTTGTCTGAGGTTTCATACTTAACTAAAGGAGTTAACTGGAATTGTGAATATGTAGCTGTTTTGGATAAGGAAGATAGGGAGATTAGTTTAGATGGCTGGGTGAGTATTACCAATAACAGTGGTACTGCATACAAGGAGGCCAAGCTGAAACTCATTGCCGGTGATGTTAAGCGGGCGAGGGATAAAGAATATAGAGGTGTGGTGATGGCTGAAGCTAGCCTTAAGCGTCGAGCGTCAGAGCCACAATTTCAGGAAAAAGCTTTTTTTGAATACCATATTTACTCTCTAGGTCGGGAAACTACACTTAAGAATAATCAGATAAAGCAGAGTTCCTTACTTAATGCCTTTGGGGTGCCGATTCAAAAAGATTTTATTTTTGACTTATCCCGTGGGCAATATGGCTATCGTTACTACAACACTACTGAAACCTTAAAAGGGAAAGTAAGGGTTGAGCTGGTTTTTGACAATAGTAAGAAAAACAATTTAGGAATGCCTCTTCCTAAAGGAAAAGTCAAAGTCTATAAGAAAGACGACGATGACTCTTTACAATTTATCGGTGAGGACGCAATTGATCATACACCCAAGGATGAGGAGATTCGTCTTTACATCGGTGACGCCTTTGATGTAACCGGCGAGCGAACAAGAAAAGATTTCAAAGAAGCCTACCAGACTATTACTGAAAAATATGAAATTCTTCTTAAGAATCATAAGGAAAACGAAGTTGCAGTTAAGGTTTTTGAAAAATTATGGCGCTATAGTAATTGGAAAATAATTGATTCAACCCATGAGTGGGTAAAAAATGATGCCTCAACCATTGAGTTTGAGGTTAAATTACCAAAAGATGCCAAGGAAAAACTTATCTATACAGTACGCTATTGGTGGTAAGTTTATTTAGCTGCAGCAGGTGAAACTACTCTTTCTCATTAAGGGTAAATTGAAGAAAAAATATGGACAACGCCTAAATGCACTCTAACCCTTATCTTCCTACTGTCTTTTACTGCTTTATTTATATTTGAAGGTTCTTTTAATTCACAATCAAAAGGATCAGGTTATGCTTTATTAAGTCTTCTTTCTTAAGTTTCTTTGGCCTAAAGCACCTGGCGGCAAAAGAATATTAAGTACTTGAAAAAATAGGTTAAACTTAGTATTATAAGATATTATGTTGGACATAAAAAATATACGACAAAACCCTAAAGAATTGGAGCAGGCTTTAAAGGATAGAAGCTATACCTTTGATTTAGATGGTTTCTTAAAGCTTGACCAAGAAAGGCGGAACCTTTTGGCGAAGATAGAGGACTTAAAGGCATCCCAGAACAAAATTAACACTCAAATGCAGGCTTTGCTTAAAGCTAAGGGAGACCCCAAACTTAGAATTGCCGAGAGCAAACAGCTTAAAAAGGAAATCGTTGCCTGCCAAACACTTTTTGACGATCAAAACAAGGATTTTAAGTCTAAGCTCAGTCGTATCCCAAATATTCCCCATGAAAGTACTCCCAAGGGCGGTCCTGATAAAAATGATATTGGGCCCACTAAGGGTAAGCTAGTAGATTTCTCTTTTAAACCCAAGGATCATATTGAATTGTCTGAAAATCTTGATATTATTGATTTTAAACGGGCAACAAAACTTTCCGGATCTAATTTTATCCTATTTAAAGGTTTAGGTGCAACCCTAGAGCGCGCTTTGATTAATTTTATGCTCGATCTCCATGTTAGCGAGCATGGCTACAAGGAAGTTCTTCCGCCGGTTTTAGTCTCAGAAGATTCAATGTTTGCTACAGGGCAATTGCCAAACCTTAAGGATGATATGTATAAAGTTGAAAAAGATAACTTATATCTTATACCAACGGCTGAGGTTCCTTTAACCAATATCCATCGGGATGAAGTTTTGGGAGATGGGGACCTGCCGATCTACTATACGGCTTACACATCTTGCTTTAGACGGGAAGCTGGTTCTTACGGTAAAGATACCAGGGGCCTTATGCGGGTGCATCAATTTGAAAAGGTAGAGTTAGTTAAATTCACTAAGCCCGAAGATTCCTACAAGGAACTCGAGTCTTTGCTGGTTAATGCTTGTCGCATCCTTGATTTATTAAAACTGCCCTTTCGCATCATTACCCTTGCCAGCGGTGATATAAGCTTTGCTTCAGCTAAAACTTATGATATTGAGCTCTATGCCCCGGGAATTGATAAGTGGCTTGAGGTTTCCAGTTGTTCAAATTTTGAAGATTTTCAGGCCCGCCGGGCAAATATCCGCTATAAAGAGAAAGGTAAAAATGTATTTGTTCACACTTTAAACGGTTCGGGAGTAGCCCTGCCGAGATTAATTGTTGCTATTTTAGAAAATTATCAAGATAGTGACGGTTCAATAAGCATACCAGAAGTTTTAAAAAAGTATATGGGCAACATAGATAAGATACAAAAAAAGTAAATGATGCAGGATGTTGAATTAAAGAATAATTACGCCTTTACTTTAGTAAAACTTATTTTATTTCTTTTTATTTTTTGCTTTCTTCTTGAATTTACTAGTAGTTTTTGGCGGGAGATCAGAAGCCGGGAAGGGTTTAATATTAATATTTTTGTTTTTTCCGGACTATGTCTTTTCGGCTGTTATCACTTCTTAATCGACCTAAACTCATATTACAGAAAAATTCAAAGATTCTTTTTTCGTACACCGTCGGTTTCATATATTCTGCCGGCGATTTTGATTATTCTTGCAGTCGGTTATTTTATTATTCCTAAGGTTTTGAATTCTCATTTTAACAAGGGTTTTTTTATATTTTTCGGCGGTTTTATTTTTACTGCCCACATGGTTTTTGTAGCTAAGGAGACTAAAGGCTATACTTTTTCGACCTTAGTGAATTATCTCTTCATTATAAGCATCTTATACATTCTAAATCTTTTCTTACTTGGTTTTTATTTTAAAATTGCTTTTAACGTGCATCTTGGTAAAATCTTAATTAGCGGGCTAAACGATGGGGCAATGTCAATAAAAGGTGTTTTTAGCCAATTTTTACACTAATATCAAAGGAGAGGAAGCTATGGGCTATTCTATCAAAGACTCAAGGATTCTAATCCTGACCGGATTATTGTTTTATCTAATGAACAATACTTGCTTTGCCTAAACACCTCGCCCCAAAATTAAAAAATATAAGCAGGAAGTTATTAAAAATTCTGGAAAGCCGAAATATCTTAAAGCCCATGATTTAAACAATGACGGTAAAGTTGACTATCTGGATAAAGCAATACTTAAACATAGAAATGATGCCCTGGGAAGTGATGTCTATATTTCGACGGAAAAAGATGAACTTTCAGAACTAATGGATATAAACTCTGATGGGGGAGTTGATGAAGCTGAGTTAGAGTACTTTTACAAAACCTATGACCTTAATGAAAACGGTATTTTAGAATCGGCAGAAATCAAGGCAGCACTTAATTAACCACAACCAGAAAAATATTTTAGAATTTGTAATCAGGAGGTGATATGTCACTAGAAGTAAAAGTAAATGAAAGAAGCAAATCAATATTTAAGGTAGCGATTCAAGGGTCAATTGATTCTGAAAATTGTCCTAAGCTGGAAGCGGAAATGGATTCTCTTTTGGCACAATCACCGGAAGTAGTAATTATTGATTTGGAGGGAGTAACCTATATTACCAGTATGGGGCTAAGTCTTATGGTGAAGACAGAAAAGAATATTAAGGACAAAGGTAAAACTTTACTGGTTATAAATATCCCACCCCAGATCCAGAAAGTTTTTGACGTTATTGCAGCACTTCCTTCGATGAGGATTTTTAAAAACATTGAGGAAGCTGATGCCTATCTTATACAGTTACAAAAGAAGGAAATAGATAAAAATAAATAAAAGGTCATCTGAATCAGGAGAGTAATTATGATTATCGGATTATTGTTATTGGTTGCAATTGGAGTAATTATTGCCGTAGTTTCATTTTTTTCATCAGTTGAAGATGCCGGCTGGAAGAATAATCAAAGTCAACATCAAGGTGGTATCGAACGGAATTTACGTGATCTCAGAGAGCAGTTATTTACTTTGGAAATAGATATCAAGAAAACTAACCGGGTCACGACAGGATTACGGGATGATATCCAGAATTTACAGAGTAAAACCTTGCCGGATATTGCACAAATTCTAACAGCCCAGGAGGCAACATTGTTAGAGGACGAGAGTTTGGATGCTTCGACTTTAGCATCACGATTGCAAGATGCTCAGAACAAGATTCGGGTTTTAATTGTTGAGAATAAGAATCTTTCCTCAAAAATAAGTACTCTGACTTCTGAAATCGAAGTTTTAACTGATGAGCGTAGCAAGCAGGATAAGCTGGTTGATGAACTTAAAAATCGTGAGTTACGTATTCATGAACAGCTAAAAGCATTACAGCTAGATTTTGAAGGCTTAAGAGCTGGGTTAAAGGAGGCTACTGAGAGTAAGCTCCAGATGAAGGAAAATCTTTTTAAACTAAAAGTTATTTCAGCTGATAACGAAAAAGAGTTAGCGAAGTTACGGGTAGAAAATAAAGAGTTGTTAGATAGTTTAACTTATGAGCGTAATTCATAGGTTATTATTACATTTATGAACCCGGAGGTAGGTATGTACAGGCTTATTTTCCTATTTTTGATGACTGTCCTAGTGTCTGGTTGCTTTGCTGTGGTTGATAACCAGGGAGATGTCTCACGCGTAAAATCATTCATTATAACTGAAGATGAAGCGTTAGACCTTTTAGATGAGGTAGAAGCTAAAGACCCGTCAGAAAAGAAAGAGATTACCTTCTTTAAAGGTAAGTAATTTTATTTTTTTGAAACGATTATTATAAAATGAATTTATCGCTGCTTTTTGTTACTGGTTTTACCTTGGGGATTACCGGGGCAATGATCCCGGGGCCGTTAGCCTTGTTTACAGCCTCCGAAACCCTAAAGACTAATAAATTTGCTGGCTTTAAAGTAATGCTTGGCCATATTGTTCTGGAAGCTTTGGCGATTGCATTGCTTTTGTTGGGGTTCCGGTCTCTGCTCACTAATGATATTTTTCTTAACTCAATTTCTAAGATCGGAGGTTCAGCCCTAATTTTTATGGGAGGATTATTGTTTTTGAAAGTCAAGACCATGAAAATATCTGAAATTAAATCAGATTCAAATTATGACAAAAACCTGATTTTTGGTGGATTTTTTTTCAGCTTGATTAGCCCGGGATTTATGATTTGGTGGGCAACCATTGGTTTATCTAGTATTTTAAAATCACTTATATTTGGAATAAGCGGTCTGTTGGCCATTATGCTGGGGCATTGGTTGGCAGATTTGGTTTGGTACGGGTTACTCTCATATATGGTCGATAAAGGCAAGATGTTTTTATCAGATAAGTCATATCAGAATGTAATCAGATTCTTTAGTTTTATGCTAGTTATGCTGGGGGCCTCTTTTCTTGCAGGTTTTTGGCGATAGGTTTCAACTGCGGGCCAGAAAAATTTTAAGCTTTAATTTTTATTTTTTTACTATAAAATGTTTACTATGAGATTAAATAAAACTATTAAAATTATTATTTTACTCCTTGTCTTATTTTTACCAGGTTTTTATATTTTTGCAGAATCCTCACAGTCGCTAATTCCCAAGGAATTTCAATATAAAGGGTTAACTTACAATTACGATCCCTACTGGAAAGAAGATGAACTCTATATAGAGGCAAATATTGATTCTGACAGCGATAATGAGGTCATAGTTGCCTTCGGTGCTATTGAAAAAAGTAGCCCGGAACCTAAGGCCGGTTACTTTTGGCAAGTTTATGATTTAAGTAAGAAGACCTATCGCTTAAGGAAAACTTCTTGGGCCAATGAGTACCCCAGTAAGATTTTTACAACTGATTTAAACTCAGACGGCATTGATGAAATTTTCGTATACAGCAATAGCGGTATCTATCGAAATAACATTTATATATATCAATGGCTTGATGGTGACTATGCACAAATATTTGGGCATACAACTATTTATGGTATTTTTGTCGATACCCAAGTCCAACCACCTTTAATTTCAATTGAAGTTCCTAATTGGAAAGGGATGGCAAAGGCTGATCGGGAATTTGCCTGGCAATACACCGCTAAACCACTCCAGCAAATATACATTTGGGATGGAAGAACTTTTTCATTCCATGAGCTGCGCAGTACTGCTAAGGGAACCTTTGATGTTCGTAGAATCAAACGGGTCCATTTATTCAGTCGACCATTGCTCGAGGGTAGTTCAGGCTCAAGTGCTCTTAAAGATGAGAAAATAGAGCATATTGTGATTAACTTGGATAATAAAAGATTTTATTTTGTATATCAAAAAGGCAATAAAAATTTTGATACCTTTAAAGATAAAGTAAAAAAAGGCGAATTGGTTAGACTCGAATTTTTATCTGAAAATTTGTACAAAATGAAGCTTCTTTATGATCAAGAAGAAGAAGTCACAGTCAAATATGATGAAACCCTTGATGGTGTAAATCCGGTAACTGTTTTTCAGTAGAGGCAGTCAATTACCTCAATTACATTGCAATGATTCGTAATTTCAGTCAGGATGATTTAAAAGTAAAGAAATTAATACAAAATGTTATTTCTCATGAGCTGGAAGCTATATCTAAGCTCGATCCTGAAGAAAAAGAAAGAAAAAACCAAGATCTACGGGGGTTAATAGAGCACTACTTCACTCTTAACAATGCAATTGAGGAAAAATGTTATCGGATTTGTAATTTTTCCCTTCAATTTTTAATTCTTTGTCTTATCGCTACTGGCGCTCTCCTGCTCCAACGTGATAAAATTGGTCTAATCGTCTTTACACTTGTTTTATCTTTTTTAGCAATCCAGGTTTTATTTCTACTTTTGATTGCTATAACTCACGAATCAGAATCGCAGATTAAAGATTCTTTTTATGCTGCCAAAGAAGACGATAGCAGCAGTTGGTTTTATTTTAAAGGAAGAAGTATATTCTCTAGTTAAGCGTGCAGTATTTCACCCTATAAAATCAAGCGATGACCCAAAGCCATATTTAGGAGGCTTAAGAAGCTTTGTCCAAAACTTTAGAGAAGACAATATTGATAATAAAATTTTAAATAACATTGAACAGCTATATATATTACAAGCCCAGGAGTCACAATTAAATAGGCTCTTATTAAAGCTCAGGCGTTTACGGTTTATGTCAATTATTTCCAGTATTATGGCAGTTTTATGCATTTATGCAGCCTTTATGCTAGTGCAAAGTCTTTAGCCTTAAATAGAGAGAAATACTAATTTTTTGTTGTATTTTTTAGAATTTTTAGTATACTTTTAAATAGTGTATTTAATTAGGGGGATATTTAAAAAAGGAGGTGCTATGGGTAGAAAATTTCTTCAAATAGCTGTCGTAGTTTTTGTTGTTTCGTTAGTTTTTACAAGTGTAGCTTTTTCGCAGAGTAAAGAATCTTTACTTGCCGAGCTAAACCAAGCCAAAGAAAATTATTACAACTCAAAGTATGAAATTGACAACCAGGTAAGAATTCTTAGCCGAGACTGGCATGAAAATCAGCTAAGTATGCATGCATAGATTAAAGCTGATCCTACTCAAGCAAGAGCTATAAGAGCTCAGATCTGGGAAGGTGCTAAAGAGCTAGCAAGTAAAAAACAAGCTCTTTATGATCAGTTAACCCCACTAAGAAAAGATTGGTTCAATAACAGAATGAGTTTGGAATCACAGATTGATGATATAGAGGAAGCCGAAGCAGCTGAAAGAGACTAGTTCTAATAACTCTAAATCAATAAAATATTATCAGGCACTTCAAATATGGAGTGCCTGATTTTTTTTGCTGCCTGTATTTATATGTATTGATACCTTTACTTTTTTATAGTATTATTAAATTATTCACGAATTTGCCACCTAACTAAATTCTTTTTTGTATCTAAGGGGGATTAATGAAAAAAGAAAAGCTCGAGTATTTAATAGCTGAATATCGATTGGCTGAGAAACGTTTAGCTGCAATTCAAGCTCAGCATCTAAAACTAGAGGTGAGAGCCGAAGTAATGAAGGACTTAGAGAAGGAGTTTAAGACTGAAATTAGACGTTCAAAAGAAGCTAAAGACACCTCAGAAGCTGACTACTGGAAGAACTTACTGGATAAGTATCTACCTATTGACCAGGACAGGCCCAATAAAGATGAACTCAAAAAGGCCAGAGATTCAGTAAAGGGTGAAAATGAAGATTTAATCGTATACTATATGCGAAAATTAAAGGTTATTCGTAAAATACTTGGTTCGCGACAGGCAGAATTGATGGATAGCCTTGCTGAGAAGAACATGCTATTGGGCTTTGAGGCTAATTCATCCCGGCTTTTGCAGGACTTAGATGACGCCAAGGCAGAACAGGACTTAGCTGAGAAAAAGAAAAATATAAATTTTGACAAAATGTAAAATTAAAATTTAATTTTATGAAAATACGTATAAGTCTAATATTAATCTTAATCATTTGCACCTTGGCTGGGTGTATTTTTAATAATAGTGAAAATATCTGTATCGGGATAGTTGATGATCTCATGAGCTGCTGGCGACAAGGCTACTTTCGTTCGGCCCAAAGATACTTAGCTATTGATAGCGAGGATAGCCTTAAACCGATAAATAAGATTATTTCTTACAGGATATTAAAAACTCTCCCTTATGATGACCACGTTAATATTTTAGTTGGTGTAGTACATTCGGGCGGAGCAGTTGGGCGATATCGTGCCAGATATGGATTTGTCCTAAAAAAAATAAAAGGTGAATGGAAAGTTACTTCTGTCAGACCCAAAGGGGCCTGGTAGGACATTACTCAGAATGTACTAAATTTGCTGCTATTTACTCGTAATCATCTAATACTTATTAAGTTAATTTTAGGAGTCAGCGATGGATAAGTGTCCATTTTGTAGTCAAAATATAAATGATGGATCAATTCGATGCGAATCCTGTCGAAGATGGGTTGACAACTCTTTAGAAAACGAAAGTGTGATTTCGGGAGGTGTACGCTGGTATGAGTTACAAAAAGTCGCGACTCTTTACTCGGCCTTACCGGAAGTAGCTACAATAAAAGATTATTCAAATAAGGTTTTTACCTTTATACCTCAACAGTACAGTATGGATTTACTAGCTTATAAAGATGAAACCATGAGGGTCATATTCCTGGATAATGAGAAATCAGGCTTACCACCGAAAAAAATATGTTATCCAGAGCTGACAATGTTTTGTAAGTTAAAGCTAGAAGCATTCTTTTATCAAAATGTCATCTCTACCATTAATCTTAAGATAAAAGAAGGTGAATTTAAGCAGGTTATGTTTGCCACAACGCTAAAATTGACTGATTCGCTTTTTGAACATTTAAAGAATTTACTTAGGCTCTCTTTTTCTAAAGGAGTTCACCAGCAGATGGTCATTGCCTTAGAAACTTTGAACCATTATCTATCTAAAGTAAAAAGGGAAGTATACAACTCTCAGCAGGATATAAGCTCTACAATAACTACCTGGAAGCAGGAAATCAAAGCCGAGGGAATAACACAAGAATAAACCATTACAGGTCTTGTTCTTTAATAAAAATATCGGAGGGGTGGCAGAGTCTGGTTTATCGCGGCGGTCTTGAAAACCGTTGTGGGGTTATACCCACCGGGGGTTCGAATCCTC
>CAJXAF010000022.1 GCA_913050175.1 uncultured bacterium | reverse complement strand
ATGAAGATTATTCCCACCTAAAGTTTTCCATAAGCCATTCTCACGGAACTTGAATTCACGCCCAATGGTATTATAGTAAATCATACCGTTTCTGGGAGTAGCAGGATCAGTAGCTGATCTAGGAAATAAGACTGCCTCACCTTCAATGTGCAAGGTTGTTTGAGGAACAACCCGACCTATGCCAACATTGCCGTTAGCAAGAATATTGAAACGATTTACCGGTGGCGTGGTGGTATTACCCAAAGCCGGCATTGTAGCAAAACGTAAGTTTCCACTATTATTTACAATAGCCCAGGGTTGTGAATCACTGCTGTTAAAAATACCAATTGCATTATTACGCGTTCCTCTTATTAAAAGATTTGCCCCATAGTTAAATGATGACCACTGTGGACCAGTACGGATATCGGCTCGCCCTTGAGGGGTCATTGTGCCAAAACCAATATCTCCGCTAACCCAAACATCGCCTTCTTGTCCAGCGATTGCATGATCAGGCGCATCATTAGCATCAATGCCTCCGGAAGAATTATTATCACCTACGCCAAGGGTATCAGTAGCCAATTGGCTATAAACACCAAAAGGTGATGGATAATAAGTTGTTAGAGTGATTGTTTCCTGAGATAGAACGGGTATAGTGATAAGTAAAGTTATAAGAAAAAAACCTGTAACTACTCTTTTCATACCCCCCCCCTTTTTTTTTCAAAATTCTATCAGGTAAATTTGCTTTCCTTTAGATAAAGTATACCACTTATCTACAGGGCAAACAATTGATAAGTAGGTTAAAAGGAGAGAGTTATGATTTTTAGTTCGTACTACTTACGATATGATATTTTAATAAATGTAACCTGAATTTACTTCTTTTTGGTTTGGGAAGCAACCGATTCAACAGCCTTTCTTATCGCTTCCGGGTCACCAAGATAGTAGTGTTTTATAGGCTTTAAGTCATCATCTAACTCATAAACAAGGGGGATTCCAGTAGGAATATTCAACTTTAATATTTGCTCATCACTGATGCCATCTAAATATTTAACTAAAGCTCGTAAGCTATTGCCGTGAGCCGCAATAATAACACGCTTACCCTTTTTTAAGCTAGGTACTATTGTTTGATGCCAGTAAGGCAGAAACCTTTCCACTGTATCCTTTAAACACTCAGCTAAGGGTAATTCATCTGGTTTTAGATCTTTATAACGGGGGTCATTTCCGGGATAACGAGGATCATCTTTATCTAAAGCCGGAGGTTTAATATCATAACTTCTTCTCCACTTTAATACCTGCTCATCACCGTACTTTCCAACTGTTTCTATCTTGTTTAATCCCTGGAGGGCTCCGTAGTGCCTTTCATTTAAACGCCAGCTACGGTAAACCGGAATCCACATTAAATCCATTCCTTCTAAAACCATCCAAAGAGTTGATATAGCCCGCTTAAGTACTGAAGTGTAAGCAATATCAAAGATAAAACATTCCTTTTTAAGCCACTGGGCAGCACTCCCGGCTTCTTTAACTCCCTTTTCTGATAAACCTACATCGGTCCAGCCGGTAAATTTATTTTCCAGATTCCAAGTGCTTTCCCCGTGTCGCAATAATACCAGTTTTATCATTTATATCTCCTTCAATGAATGAAACCAGTGGTAAAAGAATTACCACTGGTTTATTAGACTCTTAAGTTTATCTTGCCTTGCTAAAGCTTATTTTGTCTAACATTTAGAATACCCGCAAGCGTCACAGACCAAACAACCCTCTTGATGCCTGAGAGCACAGCCACACTCAATACACACACCAACAACACTCTTAGACTTTTTCTTAGCCTTAATTGCTGTTAAAAAATTCATGGCCGGGGTATCTTCTTTGGCTTCCGGGTCATTAGCCTGCTCATCTACCATAACTATATCTTTCTGGTCCATTACTCTCTTTTCCAGAACTCTGGCAATGGCATCAGCACAAGAAAAAATCTTTTTTCCTTTATCCCAGGAAGGTGCAGGACAGCGAATACCTTTAAGTTGTTCAACTATAACTTTAGTATCAATGCCTCCCCGCATAGATAAGGAAACTAATCTGCCTACGGCTTCAAGCTGAGATGCCGCACAGCCACCAGCTTTACCCATCTGAGTAAATACTTCAAAAAAGTTTCCTTTGTCATCCTGGTTTACTGTTACATAAAGATTTCCGCAGCCAGTAGTAATTTTAGTGGTTGTGCCTAAAATTACTTCTGGCCTTGGCCTAGGATAGGGAAGTGCTGAAGAACTTCGATCTTCGGTGTCCTTAGCCTTATCTTTCTTATCAATCGTAAGCACCTGGATGCTTCTTGAACCGTCACGATAAACAGTTATCCCCTTACAGCCAAGTTTAAAAGATAACAGATAAGCACTTTTGACATCATCAATAGTAGCGCTGTTAGCTAAGTTAATTGTTTTTGAAACTGCATTGTCAGTATATTCCTGAAAAGCTGCCTGCATCTTTATATGCCAAAAACTAGATATATCCATAGCAGTTTTAAAAACCCGTTTTACTTTCTCAGGTATCTCCAACATCTCTTGGACACTTTCACCTTGGGCTATCCTCTTCATTAGGTCTTTTGAGTAAAATCCTTCTTTCTTAGCTACATATTCGAAAGCGGGATCTATCTCAAGAAGCTTTTCACCATCTAAAACATTACGGAAATAACACAACAAAAAGTTAGGTTCTATGCCGGATGAAGTTGGCCCGGCTATAATTCCTATGGTTCCGGTTGGAGCAATGGTTGTCAGGGTTGAATTTCTTATCTTTATACCTCTTTTATCCCAAATACTGCCTTTGTAAGCTGGAAAGGTCCCTCTTACCTCAGCTAAAGAAATAGACTCCTCTTGAGCAGTTTCTCTGATTGACTTCATAACCTTCTTAGCTAAGTCAATTGCCTCTTCGCTGTCATGGGGAATTTCCAGAAACTCAAGCATTGTAGCCCAGCCCATTATTCCTAAGCCAATTTTTCTAGTCTTTCTGGTATTCTCTCCTATTTGAGAAAGAGGGTATTTGTTAACATCAATTACATTATCCAAAAATCTCGTTGCTAGACGAGTAATTCCTTTTAATTTATCCCAATCAACTGTAAATTCTTCCTTTTCTTTTTTTAGCATTTTGGATAAATTAATAGATCCTAAATTACAGCTCTCATAAGGTAACAATGGCTGTTCACCGCAAGGATTTGTGCTTTCAATATTACCTAAGTCAGGTGTGGGATTGCCCTTATTCATTCGATCAATAAAGACGATGCCTGGTTCACCATTTTTATGAGCAAAGCTAGCAATTAGATCAAACACTTCTTTGGCATCTAAGGATCCAACAACCTCATTATTGTGGGGATCGATTAAATCATACTTCTCTTTATTCAAAGCCTTGTTCATGAAATCATCGGTTAAGGCAATTGAAATATTGAAATTAGAAATATCACCTTCATTCTCTTTACACTTTATGAACTCTAGAATATCGGGGTGATCTACCCGCAAGATACCCATATTTGCTCCCCGGCGAGTTCCACCTTGTTTAACTGCTTGAGTTGCCGAATCAAATACTTTCATAAAAGACACCGGTCCGGAAGCAACACCACCGGTAGATTTAACAACACTTCTTTGAGCTCTGAGCCTTGAAAAACTGAATCCTGTTCCGCCGCCAGTTTTATGGATAAGAGCAGTTGATTTAATTGCATCAAAAATTGATTCCATTGAATCTTCGACAGGAACAACAAAACAAGCTGAAAGCTGACCAAGTTCTTTCCCAGCATTCATTAAGGTAGGTGAGTTCGGCATAAACTCTAAATTCTCCATCATTTCAAAAAAAGATTTTTCAATCTCTTTTACTTTATTTTCATCAGAAGTATAATTTCTTTCAGCCTTAGCAATAGCCTTTGATACCCGCTTTAACATTTCCTCGGGGCTCTCAATGACTTCGCCTTGGCTATTCTTTTTAAGATAACGTTTTCGTAAAACTACACGAGCATTGGGAGAGAAATTCAGCTCATCGTTCATAGGTAACAACCCTCCTTTCTTGTGGTGATATTTTTTAATGAAAACTTTTTATTTGTCTAGAATACTAAGAGTATTCAAATTATTTTTTAAAGATAGAAATAGATAGCTCGTTGATTATATATCAAAGATTCAATGTTGTGAAATAATGAAATTGTAATTGTTTTAGTTTAAAGAACTTAAGGTATCGAAGTGAAATTAGGTTGCAAAACTTGTTGAGTGCTACTTCAGAAATAGATAATGGAAAGACAATCTTTTATATCACAGTTAGACAACAATGTCAAGAAAAAATACCATATATAGTGTATTGAGATCCTTTAAATACCACATCTTGTTAAAAAAGAAGTTTTTTTGCCAAAGACCGAGCTTCAAGAATTAAAACTTTAAACTAAATAGTGATAGGTTAAAATTAAGATTAGATAAAGCTTACGGTATCACGGATAATAAGTTCAGTGTCCAGAACTACTTTTTGAGGTGGTCTTTTTTCCTTTATGTTTTCTTTTAAAATCCTCACAGCTTCTTGAGCCATTTCTCTTAAAGGTTGTCGCACGGTTGTCAGCATAAGATTACCGTAAAGGCAATGAGGGTTATCGTCAAAACCAATAACACTTAATTCTTTTGGTATCTCTATTCTCTTTTCTTCAGCAAAACTTAAAACCTCACTGGCTACTTCATCACTACAACAAAAAACTGCCGTAGGAGGATTTTTTAAAGAAAATAATACTCCTAGTTTTTCCCGGGCTTCCTTCCGGGAAAAATTAGTAAATTGAACATAACTATTGGGGACATCTATGCCTGCCTTTTTCATGGCTGATTTATATCCCTCCAGACGATGCTGAGAACATTGCACCCGATTGTCTCCACTAAGATGTGCTATTTTTTTATGCCCATGATGTATTAAAAATTCAGTTGCCTCATATCCACCTTTAAAGTTATTTACTGAAACTGAATTAACTTCCTGGTCACCTAAATCTCTGTTAACCACAACGAGGGGTATTTCTTCTTTAACTAATCGCTTAAACTGCTTCTCGTTGCCAATAATATCAGCTACGATGACACCATCAACCAAAGAAGTTTTAAAACTATCCTTGCTCCAAAAAACATGCAAATGCAAGTCAATTACCTTCTCATCAAGGGCCGCAGCAACTTCACGTATCAGCTCTAAGGCATAAAAAGAATAGAAAATCCCCTCATACCCAGGGATCACCAAACCAAAACTATCAAGCTTTCCTCCAGCCAATCGCCTGGCATAGACCAGAGGCTGATAGTTAAGCTCTTTAATGGCTTTTTGAACCCTTGTCCGATTCTCTTCTTTTAAAGGGGAATTGTTGATATAGCGGGATACCGTAGCAATAGATACTCCGGCCTTTTTAGCTACATCTTTTATAGTAATTTTAAGAGGAGACACAAGATTTATCTACTAATGACTAAATCGCCTTCCTGAATGTTAAACCCACCGACCATTTCCTTTATATCTGCAGCAGAGATCTCTTTTCGTGTTTCAATAACTTCAACAGTTGCTATTTCACGATCACCCCGCATGGCTTTCAAAAGGACACCTGGTCGTAAACCTGACGATTCACCTAAATCAATTACGATAAATTTTTCCTCGCGATTAACTGCGATGATCTCACCACGCAATCCTCGTAACCCAGGAGCGCTAGGTTTAACTATAATAGGAGGCAATTCAACTGAAGCAGTTTCAGATGCTGTAATACGTTTGCCGCCGGAAATTGCTTGTTTGAGGTCGTTTTGTAATTCAGAGAAAGCTAAAGATTTCTCTTTTAAAACATTCTCAGCATCAGACATACGAGCTTCTAGAGAGTGCTTTTTATCCATAGTTACTTTAAGAGTATCCTGTAATTTCATCTGCTCTTTATTTGCTAAAACCAGCTCTCTTTTCAAGCTGACATTTTCATTACGTAATTTAGACAATTCTTTTACGGCAGAACTTCTCTCTTCACGCTCGCTAACTAAGTCCATGCTCATTACACGTAGAGTTCTTTCTTTAAATTTGATTTCCTCTGCTAAGCGCCATGTATCTTTCTTGAGCTGGTCTATCTTAATGCTTAACTCTTTATTGCCTGTATCTAGGCCTGCTATTTTGTTCTTAGCCTCGAGCAAATGTTCATTCAAAGTATCTACTTGAGCCTCCAGAGAAGCTTTTTTCTTAACAAAATCGGCCCAATGGTCTTCAGGGATATCTCCAACCTCAACCGGTATACGGCTTTCACTAACTGCAACTTGCTGAGTCACAGCGCCAGACTTAAGCCTTTCAACCAGCTTATCTCTTTCAGCCTTTAGCTCTTCGACCATGCGTAAATCATTGGCTGCCTTCTGCTTTAATTCATCACGTTCAGTCTGGATGGCAGACAATTGCTGTTTAGCATCCTTGAGTTGACGATCCAATTTGGTTTGAGCGTATTTTAATTTATTTTTCTCTTCACTTAGAGTTTCATTCTGAACGGCAAGATCGGCATTATCATTTTTCAACTTGTCGTTTTGTTGATAAAATGTAAAAGCCATGCCACCTATAGCTAGGATAATGACTAATAAAATAACAGGAATAATTTTCGTATTCATTACCACCTCCCTTTTATAAAAATTATAGCATGTACGTAGTCTCTGTAAAGGCTTTTCTTAAAAATATTGTTAAACATTAAATGAAAGTAATAAATTGTACAAAATTAGGTTAAATTATAGAATTAGCTTTAGCTTTCTCCTGGAAGACTAACATTGCTGCACCAAGAGATGTTGCTTCAGCACCAAGCTGAGAAAGAAATATTTTACACTTTCTCCTCATCTCATTAAAAGCGAATTTCTTAGTTGATGCTATACACTCTTCAAGCAAAATTTCTCCTGCTTCTTCAAGCCCTCCCCCTATTATGACGACATCAGGATTAAAAATGTTTATCAGCAATGAAGCCTTTACCCCTAAAGAAAAGGCTGCTTCCTTAATAACTTCTCGGGCAACCCTATCTTTCTTTTTAGCTGCTGAAAAAATAGAAGAAAGCTTTAATTCACCGGTAGGAGAGATCTTTTTAACCAGGGAAGTTGCTTTACCTAAGGCAATAAGCTCTTTTGTGCGCTTAACAATATTAATATCTACCGGCCATTGCTTGAGGATTGAAAACTCTCCTAAGCTTGAATTCATTACTTTTTGAGGATTTAAAAACAGTTCTCCGGCTGCACCGTCTCTTCCGCTGTAAAGCTTACCGTCGGCTATAATCCCACAACCTACGCCAGAAAACATATATATAACATTTTTGCATTTTAAAAAATTCTTATTATATTCTGCCCAAGCGCAAGCACTAGCATCGTTAGTTATAAATACAGGTAAACCACTCCTCTTTTCTAAGTGTTCTCGGAAAGGTAAAGAAATATAAGAATCGTGACCTTGGGGCCAAAAGACAATTCCTTTTCTGCTATTTACTATCCCGCCTAAAGCAAGCCCAACACCTTCGATTTGATCTTTATATTTTTTAGATTTTGAAAGTATGTCTTCGAAGAGCTCAAGCAATATTTTTATTGTATCGTTAGCATTGATGATTGGTTTGTCTATTTTGACTTCGGTTACAACTTTTGAATCTTCGCTTAAAAGAAGAGCTCTGGCATTAAAAAGATTGAGGCCAATACCAATTGAATATTTTTTCTTCATATTTTTAATAATTTAAATAGTCCTTAAGTTAAAAACATTCTTAAAAAAAATTCTACCAGAAACTACTTCAATTACAAGGAATTTTAATAATAAAAGGTGCGTTTTTACTGACTAGAAGTAAAGATGTGATTTTTCAATACTGATACCTGAGGCATCACTGCTCTTCTATTTTAAACCTCATGGTTTTAATCTTAGCTGATGGTCTAGACTTCCATCTCCTATGAATCCATCCCCACTGTTCAGGATACTTACTTACCCATTTTTGGATAATTCTAGTTAAGGCAATTGCGTTTTCAAGAATTGTTTTATCTTTATCATCAGTAATAATGAGTTGATGTTGGCTAAATATCTTTATACAGTGTTTTCGGTTATCCTCCCTATATATATAGGCAGGAATAATCGCTGCCTTTGTTCTCAGGGCTAATGATATCGGGCCAACCGGAGTAGCAGCTAATTTACCAAAAAAATTAACCCAGACGCCTCCAGTTCCAAAATTTTGATCCATCTGTAAAATTACCACTTCATTATACCTTAAAGCCTTTATTATTCCATTGACGCACTCTCGTCTAGGATAAGAGTAAATAGTTTTTACACCGGCATCACTTCTTATCTTGTAAAGATAATCTCCGGCACGCTTATCGCGCATTGGACGAGTAATAAAATTCACCTTAAAGCCTAATTTTGCCAATTTTAAGCTCAATAAGGGAAAGCTCCCTAAATGAGCTGTTACGATAATTACACCTTTTTTCTTTTCCAAAGCCTCTTCTAAATGCTTTTTTCCCTCTACTCTTACACTATCCAACTTATCTCGATGTCGAAGGTAGTGTAATAGTTCAAATGAACATTGAACCATAAAAATAAAAAAATCCCTGACTATTTTCTTTTTTTCGCGCAGGCTTTTCTTAGGAAAAGCAATAGTTAAGCCCTCTATGCCAATGCGTCTCTGGGGAATAATTGTAAAATAAGCCAGGCTACCTAATAGATAGCCAATAAAATAATTTGCCTTAAGGCTGAGCATGCCGCTAAAGGCAACTGAAAACTTCATGAACATCCAGCCAATATTTCTGCCTAAAGCTTTTTTATCTTTCTTTTCCATAATTAAAAGCGATTATAACATCTAACTTGTTTTTATCAATTATGAACTTCTATATTAAGGTATTCTTAAATAGAAACTTACAGCTTATAACCGAACTTCCGCAATAGCTCTTTTCTCTCTTTAACATCGGCTTCTTTTTCTACTCCCTTAGGCGAAAACCCATCAACCACACCTAAGACTGCTCTACCCTGCCCAGTTTGGCCAACTATTATTTCAAGAGGATTTGCCGTAGCGCAAAATATATGACAGACTTCGGAAACATTTTTAACCTGGTTTAAGACATTGATCGGGTAGGCTTGCGACATTACGATAATAAACATATGTCCGCAACCTATGTCTAAAGCATTACTTGAGGCAATTTGTTTTAACTCTTCATTGTTGCCCGAGACCCTGACCAAACACTTACCCGAAGCCTCGCAAAAAGCTAAACCAAATTTAATTGAGGGTGAGCTTTCAACTAAAACTTCATAAATATCCTCAACCGTCTTGACAAAGTGTGATTGGCCGACAATTACATTTACATCTTCTGGTTTTTTGAATTTAATTACTTCCAAAGAAACTTTCATCTATTTCACCCCTCCTTCTGTCTACTTCCTATGCATACTGCTATTAGAATCAAACCGGAAAGAAAAATAAACCACTCTCCAAACTTATTATAAATACTTCTTTCATTATTCAAGGAGACTGTAAAGTAATCTTGAGCCGGAAAAAAGACGAAACGTTTATCTCTAGTTAAAAGATGTTTTTGGCCTTTAAAAGATACCCAACCGCTTATACCTGTATTAGCACTGCGTACGATTGAAATCCTATTCTCAATTGCCCGCAGAGTCATAATGTTTAAATGCTGCCAACTTTGAGGATCACCATAAAACCAGGCATCGTTTGTAATATTAACCAAGAAATCACTTCCCTTGGCAAACTCCCTGACCAATTCAGAAAAAGCATCCTCAAAACAAATAAGCACTGAAAATACCTTATCTTTATAGTTAAATTTTTCCCCTTGTTTTCCCGGGCTCATATCACCAATTTGGTTTATAACACTAATGAATCCTAAGAATTTTCTCAAAGGAATATACTCTCCGTAAGGCACTAATTTTATCTTCCTGTAGGCTTTAATGAAATTACCGTTTTTATCAATAAATAAAGCAGCATTATAAAATTTATTTTTCTCTGATTTTACCACACCTATAAGAGAATCACGTTTGATACTCTTAGCAAAATCTTTTAAATCGGATATGTTGTCTTGATTAACAAGATAGGGCCAAGCAGCTTCAGGAAAAATTGTTAAGGTGTCCTCTTTAGTCCTCTTTCCTAAGTAAAATAAAGATTTTATTATTCCCGGGCTCAAAGTATAATTGTACTTAGACTCCTCCGGAGTAGCCGGCTGGACTATAGACACCTTAACGCTGCTTGAAGGTTTTAAAGCTTTAAGCCTGTAAACTGAATAGACAGCACTTAGGGAAAGAATTAAGACTACAGAAAGTGATTTCTTTAAAATGCTTAAGGGTGCGACTTTTAAAATTTTTCTTTGTTTTAAGAAAGATATCAGCTCAAGAAAATAAACATTTACCAAAACTATAATAAAGGAAAGTAATTTTACTCCGGCAATGTCAGCTATTTGGATAAAGTAAGTATTACTAGCTTGAGTATAACCAAGAGATGTCCAGCCACAATAAGGCCAAATATTTTCCCTCAAAAACTCGAAAGTAATCCATAAACAAGGAATAGTTATGATTTTAAAGGGTCGCTTAAAAAAATACTTAGCACTTAAGAAAAATAACAAGGAGTATAAGGAAAGATACAAGAGGAGAGCAATAAACCCCAGGGTTGTTACATGGTTGAGCCAATACATAGCAATACCGTGATAACATAGGGAAAAAATAAAAGCAGATAATAACCCGTCCTTTATCCCGGCTCTTTTGATTACAATAAAAAAACCAAACAAAGAAAACCAAACCAGAAAAGACAAACCGCCAACAGAGAAAGCCAGGCCGAGTAATACGCCACTCAAGGCTGAAAGTAATAAACTAGACATAATTATATAATCAAATTGTTAAGGGGCTAGAGAGTGGTTGAATAAAGATACCCAAATTAAAATTTTCCTTCTTATTGTCCACAACACTTTTTAAACTTTTTCCCACTTTTGCAGGGACAAGGTTCGTTACGGCCAACTTTTTTAACATCTGCCCTTACCGTTGTCTTCGAATCAGATAAAGACTTAGGAGCTTCTCCTTTTCCTTTACTTAAAGACGAATATTTGCTATGGCTGTAGTTTTTTTCTGAATCTTTGAACACGCCAACTTCTTTATCAGGAATTTTAATTCTGGCTCTAAAGACAAATTCAACAATGCCTTCCTTAATGGAAGAAATCATCTCTTCGAAAGCAGTGTAGGTTTCTTTTTGATACTCAACCAAAGGATTGGCTTGGGCATGGGCCCTGAGGTGAATGCCTTCACGTAAATGATCCATAGTTAAAAGGTGTTCTTTCCAGCGAGAATCAACGACCCAAAGCGCAGCCATTTTCTCCATTTGCAGCAAATTAGACAAACCCATTAATTCTTCCTTTTCTTTATACATACTCTTGATCTCATCATTCAGAAATTTAATCGTTGCCTCCATAGTGCCTTTATCAAGATTTACGGTATCGATTTCAAAATCAAATTTAGACTTTAGCCAGTGCTTAAGCCCGGTCATATCATGCTCTTCCTGAAAAAAAGCCGGAACAGTATTTTCCAGTACTTCATTAATCATTACAATGATATCTTCATGGAAATCACTACTTTCAAGAGTTTCTCGTCGTTGACGGTAGATAACTTCTCGCTGCTTATTCATTACATTGTCATACTCTAAGAGTTGTTTTCTGATTTCGAAATTATGAGTTTCTACTCTCTTTTGGGCTACTGAAAGAGACCGGTTAATTAAAATATGTTCTATGGGATCATCTTCAGAAAAACCAAAGGTTTCCATAAGGTTGTATATTCTTTCCGAACCAAAAAGACGCATCAAATCATCTTCTAAGGATACGTAAAACCTTGATGAACCCGGGTCACCTTGCCGGCCGGAACGACCTCTTAACTGATTATCAATTCTTCTAGCTTCATGACGCTGAGTACCGACAATGTGTAAACCGCCAAGCTCAATAATATTGTCATGGGCTTCTTTGAATTTATCCTTATATTTTTCATTTAGCTGATCATATTCCTGCTGATATTGAGGATCATCAACTGAAAAATTATTTTTATCTAATATATCCTTTATAAAGTAATCAAGGTTACCTCCCAAAATAATATCTGTTCCCCGGCCAGCCATATTAGTTGCAATAGTTACCTGACCTGGCCTGCCGGCTTGAGCGACTATATGAGCTTCCTTTTCATGGTACTTAGCATTAAGCACGTTGTGGGGAACTCCTTTTTTATTAAGCAGAAAAGAAAGCTCCTCAGAATCTTCTATGGAAACTGTTCCCACCAATACCGGGCGCCCAATATTGTGCATTTCTAATATTTCCTCAATAACAGCCCTGAACTTACCTCTCTTATTTTTATATATTCGATCAGCAGAGTTTATTCTGGCTAAAGGGCGATTGGTGGGGATAACATCCACATCTAGATTATAAATATGTGTTAATTCGCTTGCTTCAGTGTATGCTGTTCCTGTCATCCCGGCTAGTTTCTGATACATTCTAAAGTAATTCTGCAAAGTTATTGTTGCCAAAGTCTGACTTTCTTCCTGAATACGCAAATTTTCCTTGGCCTCAACAGCTTGATGGAGACCGTCAGACCAACGCCTGCCAGACATGAGCCTACCGGTAAAATCATCAACAATCATGACTTTGCCCTCTTTAACAATATATTTAACATCCTTTTGAAAACCGTGGTGGGCAACTAAACTCTGAGTTAAGTAGTGACTCCAGGGATTTGAAAGTTCATCAGGAGCTTCATCAGAAACACTTTTTATATTCAAAATCTTCTCACACTTTGCTTCTCCCGAAGAAGTAAAATAAGCATTGTTATTTTTTTCCTCATAAATTGCGTCAAACTTCTCTTCTAACTCAGCCGGAGTAATTGTAATTTCAGAACCGTCAGTATTTTTTATGGTTACTGTCTCATCCTTATTATCAAAACTTTGAATAATCCGTTTGACGCGTAATTGCCTTATTGCTCTATCAGCTAAATAATATTTTTGAATATTGCTATCAGCCGGACCGGAAATGATTAAAGGGGTTCTGGCCTCATCGATTAAAATTGAATCAACCTCATCAACAATTGCATAGAAGTGTTTTCGCTGGGCCATGGCATCTAAACTAGTTACCATGTTGTCGCGCAAATAGTCAAAACCAAACTCATTGTTTGTTCCGTAAGTAATATCGCAAGAGTAAGCCTGACGCCGCGCTAATTTCTCCATATCCTGTTGGATAACGCCCACTGAAAACCCTAAAAATTCATAAATCGGCCCCATCCACTCCCTATCTCTATTAGCCAAATAATCATTAACAGTCACTATATGTACGCCGGAGGCAACTAAAGCATTTAAAGAAGCTGCCAAGGTAGCCACTAAAGTTTTACCTTCGCCGGTTACCATTTCAGCAATCTTATTTTTATGGAGTATTATTCCTCCTATAATTTGAACATCAAAGTGACGCATCTTAACAGTTCTTCTGGCTGCTTCCCTGACCATAGCAAAATAAAAGGGTAAAATTTCATCAAGATAGGGATCAATAGTTTTCCGCCATTGATCAAAGGGGAGGTCTTTAACTTTTTCTTTTATTTTATTTTTGAATTCTTCGGTCTTTTCTTTAAAGAACTCATCTGGTTTTTTTTCTATTTGGACTTCGTAGGAATTAACAGCGAGTACAAGCGGAGATAAACTAGCAACTTCACGCAATGACGGCGTAGGCATCTCTGCATTTAAAGTAATATTTACCTTAGGGGTTAGTTTATTAATTTTTCTCTGAGACTTTCCAATTATTAACTTTTTTAACATATTCTGCCTTTGCTAATAGACCTTATTTTATAACTTATATTTATATACTATTTTAAGAAAAATTCAAGCTTAATGTATCCTATGTATCGGCATTTTGTTTTAGGAAGGCGTAAATAAAATCATCAAGTTTTCCATCTAAAACACTCCGGGCATTATGATTCTCTGTATTTGTCCGGTGGTCCTTAACTAAGAGGTAGGGATGGAGAACGTAAGAACGAATTTGTGAACCCCATTCGATCCTTTGCTTTTTGCCTGATATACCTTCCAACTCTTTTTTACTCTCCTCCTCTTTTATCTTATAAAGCTTGGCTTTCAATATTTTAAGAGCTGTAAACTTATTTTGATGTTGGGAGCGTTCATTTTGACAACTTACAACAATACCGGTTGGTAGGTGTGTTATTCTTACAGCCGAATCAGTAACGTTTACGTGCTGACCCCCGGCTCCCGATGAACGGAAAGTATCAACTCTTAGGTCGTCGGTTTTTATATCTATCTCTATATCCTCTTTTATTTCCGGAAGAACATCTATAGAAGCAAAAGAGGTATGACGGCGTTTATTGGCATCAAAGGGTGAAATTCTTACCAGCCTATGAACTCCTTTTTCAGAACGAAGAAGCCCGTAGGCTCTTAAGCCCTCTATAAAAAAAGTAGTGCTTTTTATTCCGGCTTCCTCTCCCCTAACCTCACTTAATACTTTTAATTTAAATTTCTTATCCTCACTCCACCTGAAATACATCCTAAAAAGCATTCCTGCCCAATCACAAGCCTCGGTTCCGCCGGCACCGGAATTTATTTCAACAATAGCATTAGCCTTATCAAACTTACCGGAGAAGAGAATGCGTAAACGCAAGCGCTTACAGCTACCATCTAAGGCCTTTACTTCCTTTTCAATATCGCTCTTCAGACTTTCGTCTTTTAATTCAAAGAGTTCTTTTAAGTCTAGAAGCTTATCATGCACCTCACTCCAATCATCAACATCGCTCTTGGCATCTTTAAGCTCAGCTACAACAGCTGAAGACTTTTTTTGATCATTCCAGAATCCCGGTTCAGCCATTACCAGTTGTAGGTTTGAAACCTGTTCTTTTTTATTCTCTACCTTTAAAAGCTGAGCTAATAAATTAACTTCCTTTTCTAAGGCTTTAATTTGTTTAGATATTTCTTCCATAGTTTAGTGAGATATTGCAGGTCTGCTATTTAAGGCAGGCGAAGATTAAAATAAGTTTACATCAATCCTTGACTACGCAAGGCGAGTTCCAACTCTTCTCTTTTATCTGAATACTCTAAGGCTACTTCGACAGTAATTTTTCCAGTCTCAACTAATTCTATTAAACACTGTTGAAAGGTTGTCATTCCGTATATATCGCCTTCAGCCATATATTTAGGTATCTCCCAAATCTTATTCTCTCTTATCAGGCGTGATACTGAAGGGCTTAAGACCATCGCCTCATAAGCCGGTATCAGGCCCGAACCATCAGCCTTAGGAAGGAGCCTTTGTGAAATTACACCTTTAAGGAGGAAAGATAACTGGTCAGTAATTAAACTGTGTTGGTGGGGAGGGAAAAAATTAACTATTCTCTCTACGGTTAAAGTAGCATTTACTGTATGAAGAGTAGAAAACACAAGCACTCCGGTCTCAGCAGCAGTTAAAGCAGCATGACAAGTCTCCTCATCACGAATATTTCCGATATAAATAACATCCGGTGAGTGCAGGGCAAATTGCTTTAGGGCATCTTCGTAGCTGCCTACATCTATACCTATTTCCCGTTGGTTAATAACAGCCATCTTATCCTTAAAAGTAAATTCTATTGGTTCCTCAACCGTAAGAACATGACGTTTAATATTGTTATTAATGTACTGCATCATACTGGCAATGGTTGTAGACTTTCCACTACCGGTTATACCGGTTAAAAGCACAATTCCTCTTCGTTCATTAGACAACTTTTTTAATAACTCTATAGGAAGGTGTAGTTTTTCAAAATCAGGAATATCTAAGTCTATTTTTCTGACAACTATAGCCGGAGTATTTCTCTGATAAAATACCCCTACCCTAAATCTGAAACGATCTTTCTCAGGATAGCTATAATGCCAGTGAGTGAATTCACAAGCTCTATTAACTTTTAGTCTTTCTTTGCCAATATCATCAGTTATCGAATCAACGATCTTATTCATCAATTCTTCAGTAATGGGCTTATCCTCAATAACTTCAACTAAAGTATTGATTCTTCCTCGTAAATTGCTACCGACTCGTAAAAATACATCGGTTGCGTTTTTATCAATCATGATATCAAGAATTTTATTATAATAATCCATGCTCTCCTCCATTAATATATAGAAATAAATACTTCACCATAAAACCATAAATATTCTAATATTCTACCATATCTTTAATTTTTTTCTCCAAATTTATTAATTTCACTTTTAGCTCTTTACCCAGAGAATAACCCCCAAAATCATTGGATGATTTTATGACCCGGTGACAGGGTATAAATACAGGATAAGGATTTTTCCTAAGAGCATTAGCTACAGCCCGATAAGCTCGGGGTCTACCGACTTTCTCGGCTACCCACTTATAACTTTTAACTTCTCCTAAGGGAATTTTAGAGACTATTTTTAAGACTTTTTTTTCAAAATCAGTCATTGGTTAATTCCTCTTATCTTTGCTTACTTTCAACTTCATTCTCCGACGAATGAGTTGATAGCTATGAGCAAATCTATGAGCCTCATCGCGAAGACGTTGGATTAAGTGCAGACAGGGTTTATCCCGGCCAATAATCAGTGGCTTAGTCTTATGAGGAAACCAAATTTCTTCATTTTCTTTAGCTATACCGATAATTTCAATTTTAATACCTAATTTCTTTAAGACCTCAAATGCTTTGACCACATGCCCCTTACCTCCATCAACAACAATTAAATCAGGAAGAGTCTTTTTTTCTTTAACCAGTCTAGAGTAACGTCGCTCGATAACCTCAGCAATCATAGCATAGTCATCGGGTCCTTCTATGGTTTTTATGCGAAAACGCCTGTAGTTGTTCTTATCGGCGATACCGTCCTTAAAAACAACTACTGAACCAACTGCATCTCCTCCGGCCAAAGAAGATATGTCCACAGCTTCAATAACTAAAGGTATTTTTTTTAAATTTAGAGTTTCTTTCAAAGATAGAATTTCGTGCTCTCTGGGTTTACCCTTATAAAGGTTTTCAATGGCAACTATCTTATCGCGGGTAGCTGCGGCCTCTTCAAACTTTTTTAACTTCGAAAGTTCGAACATTTTCTTTTTTAATTTTTTCACCAATTGTTTTCTCTGACCCTTTAGAATTTTGGAAATGTTATCTATGTTTTCCTTATAGCCTGCTACTGATATTTTTCCCGCAAAAGGGGCGGGACAAAGTTTCAAATGATAATAGAAGCATGGTGTCTTTGGTTTGTCATTGCAAGAACAGTAAGGAAAAACCCTGCGGATCATATTTAAAGCCGGTTTCAGGGGTTTAACTTTAGGATAGGGACCAAAAAGAAGGCTCTTGGTCTTATTTTTAGGTCGAGTAATAAAAATTCTCGGGAACTTCTCATTGGTAATCTCAATATAAGGATATGACTTATTGTCTCTTAAGGAAATGTTGTACTTGGGTTTTTTTTCTTTAATCAAAGCAGCCTCTAAAATTAAAGCCTGCTCCGGGCTTTGGCATTCAATATAATCGACATCAAAAACATTTTCCATGAGCGCATCAGTCTTGAAAGAATTGTGCTTTGAAAAATAACTTCTTACTCGTTTATGTAAAGATGAAGCTTTGCCGACGTATAATACTTTCTTATGTTTTGATTTCATGATGTATACGCCCGGGCAATCCGGCAACTTGCTAACTTTTTCTTTAATATCCATATAATTATTTTCTGCTTATCTTGGCAAGAAGATGTTCTCTTAAATAATCAATTTGTTTAAGCTTTAAAAATAATCCGCCGATTAAAAATACACTAAAACTGCTGCTGGCCACAATTATAGCTTTAATGTACTTTTGCATTTGGATATGGTCCCAAAGCAATCTGGCAATAATAGCTGTTAGGAGACTTATAAATACTACCTTTATGAATTGAGATCTAGTATCATCCCAGTCAATTGGACCAACTCTTTTTTCAAATATTCTAAATAAAATGAAAAAGTTAACCATGGCTGCTAAGCTGCTTCCCAGAGCTACGCCGCCAATCTTTAAAGGAAACATCAGAAGCGCGCTCAAGATAACATTCAAAACCAGGCAAGTTGCCGTAACCTTTGCCGGAGTTGCTGTATCTTTTAAGGCATAAAAAGAATTAACTAGGAGTTTAATGCCGCAGAAGAAGAATAAACCAAAAGAATAAAAGAAGAGAACCGATGATGTAATACCAGAAGAATAAGCACTGAAGCTGCCCCTTCTTAAAACAACCTCTATTATTGGTCCGGATAAAAACATATATATAATTGCAATTGGCGTAATAAAAAATACAACATTTTGAAAAGAAAATACAAAGAGCTTATTAAAGGCATCTGTTTTCTTCTTGCTGTGGTAAAAAGATAAATCTACAATTACCACTCTGCAGATAGAAATAATAAAAAGTGCTAAAGGTATGTGAATGTATCTGTTTGCAAACCATAGGGCTGCAATCGCACCTTCACCGACAATGCTCGAAAAGGAAGCAAAAACAGTATCAACCATTACACTCAATTGGTAAACAATGCTTGAAATTAGCCGGGGAGGGAATAATTTTAACATCCGAACTAAAATCTTATCCTTAAACAGACCCCGAAAGTTTGGCTTAAAAGAAAAACCTTCTCTTTTTAGAGCAAGAAAAGGAAATAAAGTCTGTAAGAATCCACCCACCAATACGCAGTAGACTAAGATATGGCTTCTCAAAGACTGGCTGAAAAAAAGTATTCCCACGATAAAAGAAATATTTAAAAAAACCGGGGTAATTGCAGGAATAAAGAATTTCTTTAAAGCATAGAGTATCGAGAAGCTGTTAACAGAGAGGCAAATAAAAAAAAGATAAAAAAATGTTATTCTGGTAAAAGAAACAGCCATGGAAAATTTTAAAGGGTCCTTTACGAATCCTGGGGCAAGAATTAAAACAAAGAATTTAGACCCTAAGATGCCTATGATAGTAAAGATAATAACGGCTGCTGCCGATAAAGAAAGCAGGTTTCTTCCGGTTTTAAAGAGCTCTTTTTTCTGCAGCTGATACTCAGAAAAAACGGGAGTAGCTACAGAATCAGAAAACCCCTCGGC
>CAJXAF010000021.1 GCA_913050175.1 uncultured bacterium | reverse complement strand
AAGAGAAAAAAAGCTAAAAAATAATTAAATACCGGTCCAGCAAAAACTATCCGCATCCTTACGCCAATTGGTTTTGACAAAAATTCAAAATCAGAGCCTTTACAATTATTACGTTCATCTCCGGCCATCTTTACAAAACCACCCAAAGGAAATAGACAAATCATAAAAGTAGTCTCTTTCCCTTTTTTCTTAAAGAGGGCTGGGCCAAAACCAAGCGCAAACTGCTCTACCTTTACTCCGGCTTTTTTTGCCGCCAGGAAATGACCAAATTCATGGACTGCGATCAAAATACTAAAAACAATTATTGCTGTTAATGCTCCCATAGATAACCTCGTTTATAGTTTAATAAAATTAGTTAAATATAATCTTCCCGTGTTTTAGTCTTAAGAAATCTTCTCCAAGTAGCTCTTAGTCTTAGCTCTGGCCCAATTATCCCAATAAAAAACATCATTTATAGTTTTTATCTTATTAGGCGGATACTTTTTAAAAATATATCTGAAAGCTTTGTGAATGTCAGTAAACTTTATTTTTTTATTTAAAAAATAATCTATAGCAACTTCATCGCAAGCATTGAGTATGACCAGGGAATTATCCTTTCTCTTAGCTGCAGTTAAGACTAGTTCTAGGAGCGGGTATTTCTTATAGGATATAGGAGAAAAACTATAAGAAAAACTACTCTTAAAATTTGAATTTTTTGAAGTTTGAAACCTTCCCGGATAATAAAGCGAATGGGTAATCGGCATTTTCATATCCGGAGGATATATACAAGCAAAAAGTGAATTATCACTAAATTCAACTAAAGCATGGACAATCGATTCCTTATGAATAACAATGTCTATTGCCTCATAGGGAAAACCAAAGAAGGCATGTGTCTCAATTACTTCAAAAGCTTTATTGACTAAAGTTGCACTATCAACAGTTATCCTTGGGCCCATCTTCCAGGTTGGGTGTTTAAGAACCTGATCAACGCTTATCTTATCTAAACTCTTTTTAGAATGAGATGCCAAAGCCCCTCCCGAAGCCGTTAAATATATCTTACGAAAATTTTCTGAGCTCCGGCTGCTATTTTTTACACTCATTAACTGAAATAAAGCATTTATTTCACTATCCACAGGTATTATTTCAGTTTTAAATCTCTTAGCTTTTTTAAAAACCAAATCAGCCGCTGTTACTATTGATTCTTTATTAGCCAAGGCAATGCGTTTAGCACTGGCAATATTAATAAGCAAAGGCCTAAGACAATCTATTCCTGAAATTGCCATAAGGGATATATCAGAGCTTATTGAAGCGAATTCATCTAGACCGGTCTCTCCTTTAAAGAGCTTAGTTTTTTTCGGCAAAAGAGCTTTAAGCTGGCCGACTTTCTTATCATCCTTTAAACAAACAAAATCTGGTTTAAACTTTTTTACCTGTAAGCCCAATGTTTTCACATCTTGATTTGCACAGAGACCAATAACCTTAAAGTTGGCTGGATCTTTTTCAATAACATCCAGAGCACTTCTGCCTACTGAACCGGTTGAACCAAATATCATTACTTTTTTCATATAAGAATAAATTTAATTAACGCAACATTGTAAGGTATAAATAAAATGTTGGTGCCGTAAAAATCAGACTATCAATAACATCTAATATACCTCCCATTCCGGGAAAAATTTTACCAGAGTCCTTAACCTGACAATCTCTTTTAAGGAGTGACTCAAAAAGATCTCCCAGCTGGGCAATCATAGCCAAAATTATAATTAGAAAGAATTTCTCAAGAAAATCCCAAAAAGTATTAGTCCCGATGAATACATAAAAAAGAAGACCGACAACAATACTCGTAAAGAATCCACCAACAGCTCCTTCTAAAGACTTCTTAGGGCTAACACGCTTCAATAATCTTGTTTTACCAAACTTTTTTCCCCAGAGATAAGCTCCTACATCGGAAGATTTAGTAACCAATACCAAAAAAGCAACAAGAACTGCCCCTTGAGGAAACTGACGTATTCTAATAATAAAACTAAAGCACCAGGATATATAAATGACTCCAAAAACGGTTGCTGAAATTGAGAGAATTGATTGGTGAGTATCCTTCTTAGTCAATTCCAGGAGAAAAAAAGCAAAAAGAGCTATAACGATAAATAAAAACTGTAAGCCTTCACTTACTGAAAAGTGAAAATAAATTGTGATTGGAATAAGCGCACCGACTAAAAGACCAACGATTTTAAATAACTGCACGCCTTTTTTCTCAACCATATAAAAAAATTCATAGAGACCGGCAATAATAAGCAATGTAGCAAACAATCCGCAAAGAGGGTAGTAAGCAATACAGAAGACTGTTGTTGCACTTAAAATCAAAAATGGTAATAATCGTTTACTCAATTTGCCCCTCCAAATCTTCTTTGCCTATGAGAATAAGCCTCAATAGCCAAATGTAATTGCTTTTTGTCAAAGTCCGGCCAGGCTAAAGGTGTAAAATATAATTCACTGTAAGCTAGATTCCAAAGTAAAAAGTTACTTATTCTCTGCTCACCAGAAGTTCGAATAAGCAGTTCTGGGTCGCTGATCTCACCCAAGGCCAGAAAATTACGAAAATAATCCTCATCGATCGCCTCAGGTATACTCTTTTTATCATTACAATTACCGACAATTGTATTTACAGCATTGAGAATATCCCACCTGCCTCCATAATCAAGGGCAACGTTAAAAATGAAATTCTTATTGTTTTTGGTTGCCTCTTCTAATTCAGCCATTTTTTTTAAAATTTTCTTATCAAAGTTGGATTTTCTTCCGATGATCCTTAAACAAATGCCTTCTTCCATTAATTCTTTTTCATAAGTATTCAAAAAATTACTTAAGAAAGTGAAAAGAATATTTATTTCTTTTTTCGGCCTGAGCCAATTTTCAGTAGAAAAAGCAAAAACTGTTAAAACTTTTATCCCGATATTTTTAGCTTCCTTAACAATCTCTTTCACGCGCTTGACGCCTTTGCCATGACCGGCAGTGCGGGGTAACCCACGTTTTTTGGCCCAACGTCCATTGCCGTCCATGATTATGGCTACATGGTGGGGAACTTTTATTTTTGTCTTCATAAGTGCTTTTCCTAAAGAGCTTTTTAAAAAATTAAGGGGGCTTATGCCCCCTTATAAGAAAACTGCCTACGCAAAATGAAGCAACTACTGTTGCTCGATCTTTTGCTTCGTTAATTCATCCTTTAGATTATCCTCGAGTTTTTCTTTCAACTTTTCCAACTTTAGGTTTTCTTCTTTAAGTTCGAGGATATTTGTTTCGTATTCAGCTTTGGCATCTTTAAAATCTTTTTTAAGTCCCTTGATTGTATTTAAAAGACCTGATTTTTCAGCTTTTAACTCTTGTATAGTTTTCTCAAGACCTATGCTCTTGGCTGAAGCTTCTTTATGCATTCTATCAAGGGTGTTCATCTTCACCAAAAGAGAAACACCGGCAATAACTAGCACAACAATTAGGCCTATTAATAAACTAACTATTAAAGGATTGTCCCTCATTTCAATTCCTCCTCATAATCTGAATCTTGCCACTGGTCGTCTGTAGATTTTCCTGACTTTTTGTTTGATCTTGGTAAAATGACTATTTCTACACGGCGATTAAGCTGTTTGCCTTCTTTTGAATTATTGGAGGTAACAGGCTGATGTTGACCATAACCAATCGCTGAAAGTCGAATTGGCTTAATGCCATTCTCTTCTAAATAATAAAGTACTCCTAGGGCTCTCTGAGAAGAAAGCTCCCAGTTAGACTTCCAACGTGAGTATTTTATCGGTTCATTGTCGGTATGTCCTTCAACACCAATGTTATTTTCAGGCACTTCCTCGTCTAATATTCTAACTACTTTATCCAAAATAGGAAAACTTTCCTTACGTAGCTTTGCTTTTCCAGAATCAAAAAGAACCTCAGCCACAAAAGTAATCACAAGACCTTTTTCAGCCATGCTCAAACGAACTTGATTGTTCTCTATTTCCTTCGATAGCCTCTGGCTAAGTAAGTCTCGGGCGCCCCTTAATTCACTTAATTCGTCTCTTAATGACTGTATTTTTTCAATATCGGAACGGCGGCCCTTTTGAAGCACTACAGCACAACCGTTTAGAAAAAAGATAAAAACAATTATCCAGATAAAGGTTAGATTTTTTTGCATGCTGCCCTCCTTAAATACTATAGGAATAATTAACAATATAAAATTGAAGAATACTAATTAATATATAAATATAATTTACTGAAAGCTAGATTATCACAACCGCTTAGCCAAGTCAAGTTATTTGATAAACCTGACAAATGCCGAATATACCAATAAAATTGGGTATAATTTGAGGCTTAATAAGGAATTATCTTTTTAGGAAAGATTATATTGATAGCTCTTCTTTGATCCTAATTTTTGCGTCAATAAAGTCCTTATGGGTAAGATAAAATAAGCCGGATATCTTTCTAATAAGCTCTAATTCCTCCAAATCTAAATCCCGGTCCACGTAAGCTAAACGGAATAAGGTTTCAATAATAGATATTTTCTTATTATAGGGAAGATCTTTGCCAATTTCATGAGTAAAAGAAAATAGATCTACCCTCTCTTTAGCAGCAATTTCAATTGTCTTTATGAGGAGGGGCATATCTTTGGGCGAGATTTGACAGTGAGCTCCTAAGATCTCTTTTATTTTTTCGTTTTCCTGAGGTAAAAATTTACCGTCAGCTTCGGCGACAATCCATAATAATACACCTAGGGCAATTTTATCATCAATACCTATAACTTCTGGCTTATCGTCGACGTCCTTAAAAACCGAAGTAATTACTTTTTTTCTAAAATTGTCTAAAAAACCGCTCATTTAAATCACCAGATATTTTTTCTATTAAATAATAATGGAAGTTACTTAGCTGGATTCTTTTCTTTTTTGGAGAATAAAGCTCTTTATATACTTCTTATCTTCTTCCTTTAGTTCTTGCAACTCAATACCTATATCAAAAATAAAACCTGACTCAAGGTAGGAACCTTCTATTTTCTTAACCCAGACAATCTTCCCCCTGCAGATTATTGGCTCATCCCTTACGTAAATCTCAAGATCAACTAAAGTTTTACGCTTGAGCTCCTTTTTTATGCTAACCTTAATTCCTTTTTGGCTTAGCTCTTCAGCATAAGTAGATATAATAGTTCTTTCTTCATCATATATATGAGCTTTAAATGATACTTTTACCCTCACAAACCTTCTTCTATCTATGCCATCCCAAGACATCATGTTTTTCTCCTTTCAAATTAAATCAAACCTTTTTACGCTCTACCTCACCTGTAGGCCGTATTTTTATTATCTCCGTTGCCTTAATTTTATAGATAATAACTCTTTCCGGGAATATCATTTCAAATTCCTTATAAGGTTTTTCTTTATGAACTCCGTCAATAACTCTTTTTGTCGATAAGCTTATTTTTTTTGTATTAAACTCATCTATTAAGCTCTCATAGACATCACCTTCTTCAACCAATTCAACAACACCGTTTATCTGATAGCCAACCAGAGAATCTAAGTCAATGCTCGATAAAGAGACTTTAGGATTAAAATTAATGTTTGACCAAGTTCTATCTATTGTGTAATCACCCAAAAAAATACAATCCCCTTCTACTTTTAATAAAAATTTAGGGGCAACATTGGGCTGCATATCATCGCTGCAAGTCCCAATGACTATAAACTCATTTTTTTCTAAAAATTCTACGATCTCTTTTGTAAACATACTTTATAAATAGTAGAAGCAACCCTCGTAATATTGTAAGGATTGCCTGCAATTTTGATCAATTAACCTGTCAACTTTTCTAGCAGTTTTGGTTGGATGCGGATTTTTATGGGCTTTTTGTGTTTTTGCGAGAATATTCTTAAGCAACAATATTTGCCCTCCTTGGTCTTATATGATAATGATATCGCTTATAGCGAAAACTGTCAAATTTTAAATAAATAGCCAGATCAAGAAATGTTGCTGTAACAAAAACTATTAACTACTTGGAGTGCTTATTTTTGCACCGCTTATAATATAGAAAAAGTACTCCTGGACCAAAGGAAAATAACATAACAGCTATGCCGATGGCTATGCCGACAAAAGTCCCCATCCCGGCACAACAATAATCTTTTGATCTGACATAGATATGAGTAGGTATAGCTACGAGAAGTTCGAGAATACTACCTTTAAATAAAATATTACAGATCTTATCAATTAAAGTTTTATGATCATTCTTTAAACTTAATCGATAAAAGAACCAGGCCCAAAATAACCACATTACGACTAAAACGCCTAAAGCTAACCACCAGAGAAAAGACTCGAGAGGTTCATGTGTAATAAGCTCACCGATTATCAAGGCTAACCCGGAAAATAATATTCCCACCATTAAGGCAGAAGCAGTAATGGGAAGAATAACTTTTTTCTTCTTAATTGACTTAGAGCTCACTTGGGCAACTGGAACCGATAAGAGTAAGGCTTGTGATAACATTAAAGCAAAAACCCAAACCCAAAAAGACCAGTGGCTAACAAAAGTAATAAAAGCCTGGCCGGCAGGCACACCTAAAGTTTCAACTGTGGGATAAAAAGCTATGTTGTGGGTAAAGGAAATTAAAACAGCTATAATTAGTCCATACAAGAAAACAACAATCCATGGCCAAGATTTCATGTTTTACCTCCTTATATTTTACTTTATTATACCCTATTTTTTCTCTTTCTGCTTAATTAATGCTTTCGTGGTTAATTGATCACTGCTATAATATTTTAACCCTACCTGTCTCGTGACGGGGATATTGCTTTCAGCTTATACCTAGTTTAAGGGAGCCAAATTATCTTAACGCTTTGGCGGAAAAGATGCGGTGCCCACTTGCATGAGATCTGAACTAGTAGCAATGTCCCTTACGAACTTATGGTAGGGTTTTTTTATTATTAATTTTTAATTTCAAGTGAGGAAAAATAGAAGATGTTGCTTTTAAGTGCTGACTTTGGCTAAAGCTTCCTTGATTTTATTGTCGACATAATTAGGCTTACTTATCTCAGACCAGGACATAAACATCTCGATTATATCGGGGTTTTCTTTTTTAGTTAATAGTTTTTTTACGTAATCTGAGCAACCTTTAGCATTAATTTCAAAGCCATAAACATAACAACAAATAATTTTTTTCTTGTCTATGCTCTTACACACCCTTAGATACTTAGATATTATTGACGATGGTAAACCACCCAAAACAGGAATACCAATACATAAAAGGTCATATTCAGACAAATCAATTGGAATTGGCGCTAATTCAACTAAATTTGGAAAAATTTTGAAGATAAGTCTTTTTAAGGGGTTGGACTTGCCTTCAAGGTACTCCAGTCGATTAAGTTGAGCCTCTCCTAGTTGGCGCAAGTACTCAAAAATCTTATGGATAACTTTTGCGGTATTGCCGTAATGTGAATAGTAAACTACTAAACTCTTCATTTTATGCTATAGCTTGAGTTTACTATTTTTAGAGAAAAAGTCAATTAGGTTTACTAAAGGAAGGCTATTTATCCTATACAAATAAGGCTATTATTGCGGAGGATATCAACAATATCAGGGTCAAAATGTATACCCCTGTACTTAATCAATTCTTCTATGGCAGCATCTACGCTTACCGGCATTCTATAAGGCCTGGTGCTAGTCATGGCATCAAAAGCATCAGCCACTCTGATTATCCTTGCAAAAATATGTATTTCATCACCTTTAAGACCATAAGGGTATCCTGAACCATCGAAATTTTCATGGTGTTGCATTATTCCGGAAATTATATCCTTACCCAGCCACTCACTAACCGGATTAATAATTTTAAAGGCATTCAAGGTGTGCTCCTTAATTACCTGCATCTCCTCTTTAGTCAAGGTAGCTGGCTTAAGAAGAATGCTATCAGGAATGCCAATCTTGCCAACATCATGAAGTTGAGCGCTCCAATCAAGACTAGCCAAGCCATGAGGGAAATTTCGCAAAAAAACTTCCAATTTCGCTCCAATTAAGCTCGTATATTTTGCTACCCTTTCAGTATGGCCTCTAGTGTAGGAATCCTTTGCTTCAATTGCACTAATGATAGTATTTTGGGAAGCGACAATTAAACGAATTTTTTCTTTAGCTAAAATAAAAGAATGAATTGCCCGGGCGATCGTGCTGGATAAAGATGTGAATATTTCCAGGTCTTCGGAAGTAATAATTTCATTAGAATTAACTTTTGAACCAATCGCAAAAATAGCTAATAGCTGATCTTGACAAAAACTAGGGATAAGAATTTCTGCGTTTATCCTCCTCATATGCCTTAATTGAGATTCTTTAAGTTTTTTTTCTTCCGCTAAAAGTGAATTGGTATTAATAAGAAATTCCAGTTCGCTACTGATTAATGGTTTTTTAGTTTTTAGGATTTCTTCTACTATTATGTCTTTGGAAGTTAGAATGAAATTTAAAGGGAGTTTTTGTGATTTTTTTCCCCGGGAAAAATCTCTGGCTAAGGAAAAATTCTTATCCTTATCATTAGAAACAAAAATTGCTACATAGTCTAGCCTCACCAGGCTACTTAAATCGCGGACAAGATAAGCTAGGAGTTCTTTTATGTTCTTAGCCGTTGACACACGTACGGCTTCTTTTCTAAGAATTGAACGGTAGGAAAATTTCTTAGTAAGTTCTGACTCCTGGATATGTCTTACGAAATTAATGAAACTATATAAACCGGAACCAATAATTAAAGATAGAACCATTGGGAAAATAAGCCAATTTTCACTAGGCAAAGAGTAGAAAAATGGTTGTAAATACAGGACATATACATAAATTAGACTAAAAGCAATAATAAAACCGGCTATGATTAAACTGGCCTTTTTTATAATTACTTCTATATCCAACAATCTATAGCGAGTAATAGCATAAGTAGTTGAAACTCCAAAAAAAACGAGAAAAATAAACCCGAAGGGATAAACCTTAAGGCCATACATTGCGAGAATATCAACTACCGAAAGATAAGCTATGGGTAAACTTATCAAGAAAAATTTTATTCGTTTTTTGTTGTATGGAGATTTAGTTCTTTTATACTCACGATAAAGAAGTTTTAAGGATAAAAATAAAGGGGCCAAGACGTAAATCAAGAATAAACTATGAAACTGGCCAGGGTTAGTGCGAGTTCCATGTTCAAAAGGTGTAATGCCGTCAATTATGTAATTTGTTTTAAACAAGACAACAACTAGAATAAGGGCTATTGAATAAAATATATAAATAGGACGTTTTGATTTAAAATTTAAAAACCTGGTAAAGAAATAATAAACTGACGGTGAGATAAAAATCAAACCAATATAAGCTATTTTATACAAAGAATGAATCAAGGCTTGGTTTGTAAGATTATAGCCAATAAAATAAGGTAATTGCCAGATAAAAGCGCTAAAGCCCCAGAAAAAGAAGCCCCGGGCTACAAGCGATCTTCTGTTTTTTAAAGTTACAAACAAAGGAAAAATGAGAAATAATAGTGCGGTAAATAAAAAAGGTAGGGAGTGTATATTAAATGCTCTCTGCATATTATTTAAAAGTATTCTTGGATATTTATGAAAAGGTTAAGGAAAGTTTAGCTAATTAACCACTACTTCTATTCAACATGCCTCCAACCAGAGCCTCTTTCACTCTCAGCAACAACAGCCTCGTTAGCATCAGGTGCAGTTTTTCGCCATCCGGATAAATCCCTATACCTGTCTTCCTGGAATTGAACTTTTTGAGCTTTATATTTTCTTTTTGGATTAGGAACTCCCCTGACCTTGCTGCTTGGATGGTTGCTACTATAATTATTAGTATTACTCCAACCGGAGAAGTCTCTTTCTTTAGATACAATCTCAGGAGTAACATCTTCGGCAACAGGATGACCAAGGTTAAAAGAATCAGCTTCTATGTCATTATTATAATACTGGTGCTGTTTTGATTGTGCCCGCTGCATATTTACCAGCTCTCGCTCACTAGAAATGATCTCTGGATTCTCTCTAGAAATCATATTGCCCCAATCGGCGAAATTTCTTTCATCAGCCACAATTTCCCGGCTTTCCTGACTATAAGGAGACGCCCATTGATTACTACTTGCTCTTGACTGGCCAGATTGATAGCCTGACTGACTTCCTTGCTGCTGGGCTATGATCTCATCATTTTCTTGAGCGATCGTATCACCCCAGCCAGAGAAGTCTCTTTCTTTAGCCGCAATTTCAGGGCTATATTCCTCAGCAAGAGGATGACCGAGATTAAAAGAATCAGCTTCTATGTCGTTACTATAGTAAGGTTGCCTTGCTTGTGGCTGCACTAATTGCGGTTGCCCTACTTGTGGTTGCCATGCTTGTGATTGCCCTGACTGTGGCCGCTGCATATTTGCAAAATCTCTCTCAGGTGCAAGAATTCTTGGGTTCTCCTCGGCAATAGGTTCTTCCCAGCTAAGAAAATCATTATCATTCGCATTGGCTCCTTGGGACTGTCTAGGATAAGAATTCTCTAAAGTAGCAAAGTTTATTTCCTCAGCTATGAGCTCATCATTTTCTTTAGCAATTACATCACCCCAGCCGGAGAAGTTTCTTTCCGGGGCATTTACTTGACCTGCTATATCAGATACACGGCTCCTCCAACCTGAATAATCTCTCTCATCAGAAACTATTTCCGGATTCTCGCTAGCTATAGCGTTGTTCCAATTAGAATTAGTATTGTCATTAGTTACAATCTGAGGATTTTCTTCAGCAATAAAGTTTCCCCAAAGGGAAGGATCATTGTCACTGGCTACAAATCCCGGGCCCTCATAATTTGTACCGGTATCTACACCTTGTCTAGCTTTGGGCATGTTGCTTAGGGCTCTATCAAGATCAAAGGTTTCGGAGTCTAATTGAGATGTGCTTTCAAGCTGGTATCCCTGATCATACCAATTACTAGAGCTATTAGCTGATTTAAATTCAGAAGAATTTGCCTGAAAGCTACTATTAAAATTTGGATCATTAACAGAAAAAGATCTTGATTTAAAAGAAGGGTTTTGACTTTGCTCTGACCGAGAGGTTTCAGTTCCTGAGCCTTGGCCTCTATCCTCATGCTGCCAACCGCCAGAAACCTGGTCATAAGATGTGGCTGAGTGGTTAACCTCAAAGACAAACTGCTCACTGGCAGCATTATACACTCCCAGCCCCTGGCTAAAGCCCGAAACAGCAAACGAGAGTAAGAAAATTGTTATAATTAGTCTTTTCATTGCCTTCCCAAATTAAGGTATTTACTCTATTATATATAAGCCTACCTCTCAAATATATAATATTTTAAAGGCTTTTTCAAGTCAAAAGATGACAATCATAAAAACGCTTTCACTGTCTAAAGGCTATATATTTCAAACTAAATATCAAAAAATCGTTGATTTTAAAGAGTTTTTTAGCTCTTGTCCTTTATTTAAGTTTAGCGGCTAAATTTTGAAAATATTCCTTTTTTAAGTCAATTTAAGTAAAAAAAGCAAATAATAGCCTTAGATCGTCTTGGGCTGCTTCTGCCAAATTCCTACTAAAATACTGGCAGTAAATATACAGACAAAAACAAAAATAGCAGCCGGAATAGCCACAACTTCATTAAAGTGTTTTAAAGCCAGAACACTTCCCAAGCCGGCATTCTGCATACCTATCTCTATAGTCAGTGACCTACGCTTTAAAGCGTCGAATCTAAAACACCTGGCCACAAAATATCCTAAAAAGAGACCACTTAAATTTAAAATTAGAACCAGAATAAAAATAAAAAAACTCATTTTTAAAAGATAAGTCTTATTTAAAGCAATCACCAAAGAACAGATAAAAACTATAAAAGTAATTGAGATTGCCGGGAAGACTATTGAAATTTTTTCTATTTTTTTATCAAATTTACTACGAAGAAAGAAACCCAGGAGTAAAGGTAAAACCACCATCTTAACAACGCTTAAAAACATAGACCAAAAAGGAATATCCAGTATTTCATGGGCCAAGATAAGAGTAAGAAAAGGAGTGAGCAGGGGTGAGAGAAGAGTTGAGACCGTAGTTAAAGAAACAGAGTAGGCAACATCAGCTCCGGCTAAAAAACAAAAAACATTACTAGCCATAGCCCCGGGAGCAGATCCAGTTAGAATAAGACCGAGAGAAAATTCCTTAGAGAGATTAAAAACCTTGCTTAAAGCAAAGGCTGAAAGCGGCATAATAGTGAATTGTGCACAAACACCAACTAATACCAGCCACCAATGCTTAAAGATATTAGTAAAATCAGATCTCTTAAGCACTGCTCCGATTCCAAACATAGTAAGAGCAAAAAATAATTCCATGAATTTTTTCAGGGAAGTAAATATTTGAGGATGAAAAAAAGCTACTACTGCCCCGGCTATTACCCAGAGGACGAATAGCTTATTATAAGTAGTTATGATTTTATTTAATTTTTCCACCGACTAATCTGATTTATTTTTTTTCTCAATATTTTTAATCATTTTTATGATTTCATTAAGTCGCCACTCTAAAGCTGACATTATCCAAAGCTGAAAATGATTAACCCTTGATTGGTTATGCATCAGAATTATGAGTTTAGCTGAGACTGCAACAACAGCTAGTTCAATCATGGCTAACTGCAGGGTTCCTCTACTAAAAAGAGAAATAAGAACACACGATACAACCAAAATAATAAAAATTATATTAAAGAGTTTTCTATTAAATGTCGGCATACCGCCAATTTTGCCAACGATTGCTTTTACTCTTTCCCGCTCTTTTTTAAAATTATCAATTTCTTGTTTTAAGTCCTCTAGCTCTTCGTTTCTGCGTTTTTTATCATCCATAGTATAGTCACTCTCCTTTTTTCTCTCTTAACTGCTATCAACCGGATAAATTTAAATTATTAACCAAATATACAGACAGAACTCTTGTTTTTTGATTATACTTTACCCGTCCTGTCTCTAGCCAATTATCATCGCTTAAGTGTGAATCAAGGCTTGCATTAACTCCTGTAGCAGTCTCTAACTTCACATTACTAAAAGTTACATAGTTACCATGGCCCCGTACCTCAAAAATATTATCTCCGCTTAAGTCAAAACCATCGACTGATTTAATTTTATTCTCTACCCTAATCTCGCCTTTATAAAGGTAAATCTTTTGCAAAAAACGTCTGCTTATATACGGCCCATTCCAACTTAATGATATGTGATCCTGGTAACCTAGGCCAGCGGGGTTCATAGTAAGATTATGGGTATAATACTGGCGTGAGTAGGGGCTGAATATTTCAAAGGCATAGTCACCAATGTCAAAAAAATACTGCTTACACGCCCACTCCAGCACTTCTACCAATTTGATGATATCAGTAATTTTCTTTTTTTTATTAGAGTTATCGAAGAAAAAAAGACTAGAACAAACTAGGATCAGAGAAGATACAAAAGTTAGAGCAATCCTTTTAGTCAAATTCATAATTAGCTTATAATGGATAAGAGTCTTAGTCGGGGGCTAAAAATTCATCTCGCCTCAAGTAGTGCGATTTGCCAAAAACATCTCTTGAAGCTATTGTTAATAAATCAACTTGACCATCTCGAAATATAATTATAAACCTCGCAGAACCAATTATCGGATGTTCGTAAGTCCAAACGCTTTCCTGATCTTTTATACTAAGTTCATCCTCCGCATCAATCTGATCCGGTTCTCCGAGAATTTCTTTAACTTGCTGGGGGGTAAACTCTGAGGTTATCTGACTAATTTTAGCATCAAAATTATTTAGAGTATCATTGTCGGCCTTAGATAAATGTGGGAAAGATATTCTCTGAGTTGTGCAGCCGCTAACAAATATTAAAAGGATACAAAAGAGTTGTATTTTTCTCATAAAGACTGTATTTATTTCATAAAATCTATACACCTAATTTTACAACAAAAATACTTAGAATTCTAATTTAAATTTACTGCTCCAATTTTTTTTTACAGACATTTTCAACCAGAAAAAGAGAAACTATTCCGGCTATAATGTGGGAAAAAGCTATAGCAAAAAAAATGCCTTTTAACTTAAAGACTTTAGCACCAATATAACTTAGGGGGACATATAGGCCAAACATCCAGGCAAAATTAATACTTACCGAAATTAAAGGTTTATTTATCGCATTAAAAACAGAAATTGCAAATACACGTATACCGCGTAAACCATAACAAATTGGTAAAATCCAAAGATATATTGCAACATTATTGATAACTTCTAAATCATTACTAAAAAGCCTGCCCAGAGGCCGAGCCATAAGAAACAATATTGCTGTACAACCTAGGCCCCAAAAAAAAGAAAAACGATTGGACAACTTCTGAGCTGCATATATCCTCTTCATTTTTTTTGCTCCCCAATTTTGGCCGACAAAAGGAACCAAGACCGCAGAAAGAGCTATGATTACTACCAGAGCAAAAGCCTCAATTCTAAGACCAACACCAACTGCAGCAACGGCAGCAATGCCAAATTTAGCGACTAAAGACATTATTACTGCTGTTGATAAAGGCAAAAGTATATTACTCGCTGCTGAAGGTATACCGATATAAAGAATTTTTTTCCAAGAATTAAAAATAATCGATAACTTTTGTAAAGAAAAATCCAACATTTTTTTTTGGAAACAAAGCACTGTTAAAGAAAATATCAAAGCAAAAGACCGGGCGATTACAGTAGCTATAGCTGCTCCGGCTAAGCCCAATCTGGGAAAAGGCCCTAGACCAAAAATTAACAAAGGATCTAGTAGGATATTTACCAGAGCAGAAAAAACCATGATAAGACCTGGTAGCTTGGTATCACCGGATGCTCGTATAGCGTGATTGCCAACCATAGGCACTACTAAAAAAACTATTCCTACATACCAAATGCGCATATATTGGTGAATGAGAGGGAAAATTGAATTGTCTGCTCCTAAAAGAGTGAAGGTCGGTCTCATAGTTTTAAAACCTATAAAAACAAATAAGACAACTATCAATACAGCTAATACCAAACTGTCTGTGGTTAAACGTTTGACCCCCTTAGTATCGCCTTCTCCGATAGCCTGAGAAACTACTGATGAAGCGGCAGTACCCAAGCCCATGGCAATGCTACCGATAAATAGGACTACTGGAAAAGTAAAACTAATAGCTGCTAATTCTCTTGTTCCCAAGAGAGAGACAAAAAAAGTATCGACTAAGTTAAAAACCATTATCGACAATATCCCAAATATCATGGGAATAGTTAAAGAAAATAGCTTTTTTCCTATCGGCCCGGTTGTAAGATCGTTTTCCTGTTTCATTTTAAAATAATTATAACTTCGAAACCTGATTATACTATAGACACCTGGTCTGTAAACAGCTTATCTATTGCAAAATAAAAACGAAGGTCAGCAATAACCTTCGTTTGATTTCATAACCAAAAATAATTAAATTTAAGCTACTATTCCTTTTCTTGCCGCTTTTTTTCCTCCTCTTCCTCCTGGAGACGCTCTTTATTCTTTTCCGGGGTCTCATGCAAAATTATGCCATCAACATCTGAGACAACATCATCACTGAGGCTAAAATATGAAGCAAGTTTTGACTTTAACAGTTCCAGGCGCTGGGCTGCCTTACCAACATATATGTCTGTATTAATAAGCTCACTGTAACTAAATTTCTTTGTTGTAATTGTGTCCGCATAAGGCTCATAGATGGTTTGATACTTATAATATGGCTTGGATTTAAATTCAAGCAGATATACTTTCCTATCCTTATATTTTCTCGCTGAAGATAAAATCAAAACTGCCTGCCGCCTTATATTCCCGGAAAGATCATCTAAGGTTTTATAAATTACTTTATTGGCAGAAAGGTCAATCTTTTTTGCAAAAGAAGAAAAGGAAATCAATAAGCAGACTAAAAGTAGAAAAATATTTTTCATTTAGATGTTTTCTAAAATTAAGGTAAAACCTCTTCTGACGCCTCAACAAAATCAGCTATAGCTTTCTTATAATCACTACTAATACGCTTAAAGCAAAAACCGAGACGATGTTCACGCTTACCTATGGGAATAGTATAGCGCACCTCACAAACCATATCCATTACCTTAGTTCTCTCTGAGCCATATCCAGAGAAAGTGTTAATTAAAGTAAAACCGTTTAAAAGAATGGCTCCGGCAGGGATATCACAATTAGTCACAATAGCCATACCGCCTTCACTTAAATCTAACATAAGAGAGTCGATTTCCATTTTATCAATACTTGCGGCAACCTCTGAAGGTGTTTCTACTTTAAAGGTAACTGCAAACCTCGCACTAACCCTTTTAGACTTGCGTCTCTCAGCACCTGTGTAATCACTTTCCATTTTTACTTCCAGATTATGCTTTTGTTTAGATAAGCTTAAACTCTAATCTTAACGGTCTTCAATGACTCCTAAGACTTATTGGTAAAGGAATGATCGCACAGGAAGTCGATCAAGTGTTGATAACTATTTACAGGATAAAGTTACTCAGGCTTATTTTACTCCTTAGTAGCCTTATTTTGAAGAGAAAAATAAGAAAATTTTGCTTGGCTCAAAATTCCTAAAAAAGATGTAGATAGCACTTATATATGGAATCGATGCCTAGATTGGACAATCGGCTGGTATTTTATTTGAACAATTGGGATATTCCATAGGCGGCTCCAGCTGAAAGAGCTGCCCCCAGATAACCGCAACCTTGTATAAATAACACTGATAGTAGTAAAATAAGAGCGAAAATTCTTTGTTTCATTAATCTCCTTTGTTTTTATATATATATTATATTTTACACTCCTCTGGGGCGATAGAAAAGGAAAAAATGAAAAATTTTGCTGTTTTTAGATTCTAAGCAATTACCATTATAAAGCTTGCCAAATATCATATTTATGGTATCGTGTTTACTCACAGGGCAATAATGCACTGTTCATTGAAAAATAGAAAGAGTTGGCGGGGATTTCGCAGACGGCCCATTTAGACGAAACCCCAGCTAAAATGAGGGACCTAGTCAACGTTAACCGATATTTCTTTAGAAAAACTAGTAAAAAAAGGAAAAACAAAAATGGAAGAACAAAAGAAATTGTACATTGGAAATCTTGAATTTGGCGTAACTGAAGACGATTTAAGAAACCTTATTCAAGAAAAAGGAATAGAAGTTAAAGAAGTAAAAATCATTACCGATAAATATTCCGGTAGATCAAAAGGTTTTGGCTTCGCCGAATTTGAGACTGAAGAACAAGCTCAGCAAGCAATAGACGCTTTAAATGAGCAAGATCTCAACGGAAGAAAAATGAATGTAAATAAAGCACGTAAAATGCAACCTAGAAAAGACAACTTTGGCGGCGGCGGACGCAGCTTTGGTCGAGGCCGAGATTCAAACTATGGCGGCGGCGGCGGAAGATATTAAATAGACTATAATCGCAGTTAACGGATGGGGATAGAAGAAAAAGGCCGTTTCTGACTTCTATCCTCAGCCCTCTTTCTCTTCTTTTTGATTAATAAAACCTCTAAGAATTTTCCTAAAAAGAATATAAGATTAAATACATTTATATAAAATAAACTTCAATAAAAAACCCTACAGTTTTAAAAGACTGTAGGGTTTTTCTTTTTATTGCCTGGTTATAGTAAAATCTATTTTTTGAGCTTGGCTTTTATATTAGCTATCTTCTCAATGGTCAGCTCCGGACCTTCATAGGTTCCGTCTCCCGGAATCGGTGGGTACTGAATAAAATTTTCTTTGAGCAAATTATCAAAAACTTCTAAAGCCTTCGAATACTCTTTTAAACCGGTTAAAGCATCACCGAGCAAATTTAAGGCTGCCATGGAGTGCTCATCAATCGCTAAAGCGGCTTTGGCTTTTTCTTTGGCTTTTTTAAAATTACCTTTCAGGAGAGCATAACGGCCAACCTTAACAAAATTATTAACTTTTTGTTTACTGCTTAGGTCTTTCTTGCTCTCAATGATTGTAAAAGCTAAGGCATTACTAACAGTCTCTTTAATGCTAGCAATAATTGTATATTTATCAGCTCCTAACTTAATTGTATCCTCAGCTGAAATAAAAAACCTATGGCTGGCAATGCTTTCCTGATCAAGAATGACTTTATTTTTCTCTAAAGGTCCGGCCTCAACGTTTACCGCAACAACATTCTTCTTGCTGTCGAGAACAGTAAATTTTAAATCATTAATCCAGGGAACCTTATCGCTACCAAGTTGTTTATGAAAAATTTGCTTTTCCTCATTCCCGTAAGCTAGATTATGATAATAAGCATTCATAGCATCAGGATTGGAAGCATTGAGTGAGATTATTACTGGTTCTCCTCTAAGAAAATTCTTAGAATCTATCTCTACGTCATAATAGATAACAAGCTTTAGATTGGCCCCAGAAGCTAGATTAGAAGTTGTCAGAAAAATCACTACCATAAAAAATAAAAGTATTTTTTTAATCATTTGTCATTTACCCTTAATTGTCCGAGACAATTGCCCCGGCCAGCATTTCCGCCGACTAAACCTCCAGCATTATACCCTGTGCCGGTCGGAGCTGAACAAAAGGCAGAGCCATCGGAATCAGCCGGCCAACAACCAAACATATCATTATCAGAATAAACTTCAAAAAATTGCACATACTTAATAACACAATTAACATCTCCGCTCTGCTGAGCTCCCTTAGGATGGAATCTAAAATCAGCCGGAAGAGTTTTCCCGCAAAGAGTTAGGGCTGGATCTCCCCAAAGACTTCTCCAAGCCTGGCGAGTAGCGCAACTAACACGATTATTATAAACAAAACTATCTTCAGGAGCATAAAAGGTAGTCTTAGCCCAAGGGGCTTCACCATGGTGCCAAACACAAGTTGAATGTCCAAGTTCGTGCGCTGCCCGGCGAGCAGTCCAAGTATTTAATACTACAGCAGTAACATTTCTCGGGGGACCCATTTCATCTGCCCCACCGGTTTGCACTGACCTGCCGCCAATAGTAGTTGGTATTTCACCGGCATTCATCTTCAAAATAAGACCATGCTGGGCACCGGTTGTAGCATGGCGCCTGTTAAAATTACCTTCCCGGTTTTGTAACTCATTATTTGCCACTAGATGACAGACAATGCCTGAAGTCGGATAGTGGCCAATACCACTACCGGCTTGATCGTTGATAAGTAAATCTTTATTATTAATACCTGTTCTAGTATGAGAACCTTGAACAAAAAAACCACGATACTCTTCATAGTTAGAATAACCATCGCCATCATAACCATCCAGTTGAGGGT
>CAJXAF010000020.1 GCA_913050175.1 uncultured bacterium | reverse complement strand
TAGGGGTCTCTCATCTCTAAAGCCTTACCCAAAACTTCCAAAGCATTTAAGACCGTAGTAAGACGCTGCTCTTCAAAATTTGCATAAGAGGTCATATCCCGGGTTGTCCCCATGGTTCCGATAACTTTACCACTCTTATCATGCATTGGTATCTTTGTTGTAATTACCTGATTCCATGTTCCGCTGGGAAGTTTTGTCTTTTCGATTTTTCCCACCACGGGTTTACCGGTAGAAAGCACCTTGCTATCATCGGCAAACATTTTTTTAGCCTGGTCAAAGGGGAAAAAATCAAAATCAGTTTTACCTAATATCTGATCCTCGCCAAGACCGGTGCCATCGACATAAAACTTATTTACCTTTACGATCCGATTGTTCTTATCTTTAAAGTAGACGGCGTCAGGGATATTATCGAAAAGGCTCTGGAGAAAGTCCTTTTCCATCAAAAGCTTAGTCTGGAGCTCCTTTTTATATGATATATCCTGTATTAAAGCCTCAATTGACTTTGTCTTATCTTTGGTAAAAGAAACCGAGGCAGTTATTGCACACCAGAGAGGTGTCTTTTCTCCTGTCTTTAAAGCTACTTCGAATTGTTTTACATTGTCATTTCTGCGCAATAACTCTAAAAAAATTGCCGCATCGCTTGGTTTAAAAAATAAATCCTCAAATTTTTTCTGGAAAAATATTCGCCGGGAAGAAAAATCAAGTAAATTCAGGAAAGTGGTATTTACCGCAGTAAATTTATTTTCCGGAGCTATTTGATACCTTAAAAAGCCTAAACCAAGGTTATCAACGCTAATACTGGTGAGTTCGAAATTTTTTTTCATAGCTGTTAAGTAATATTATACCATGATAATATTGTTCTAAAAAGTCTTCTTCTGGTTATTTAAAAATATTTTTTCTTTTTCTTCTTTGTTGTTTGGGAAAATGCATTTATATCTATTTCTGCATCCAGAAATGGTATCCGTTTGGGATTCCGCGTAATCTTTAAATTCTTAACACTTACCAAAACCGGACTTTTTTCAAGTTTCTCTAGAAACAAAAGTAAAGTCTCATACTCGCAAGTAAAATTCATCCTAAAAATAAGGGCTGTCACGTTAGAAACTTTTTTATATTGTTGGGAAGAACTTTTATCAAGGTTTAAGCGGATTTCCTTTATGCCGATTGAGGTTGCAATTTTATTCAGCTCATCTATTGCTGCCAGGGGGAGAGTCACTTCCTGGGGAAGCTTTTTCCCCAAACTTACCTCCTCAGACCGCAGGGAAGCTTCATTAAACCCCTCTATTAACTTCTTAGCCTCAAGGGCTTCTCTTTCCCGGCGCTTATAACCAGCTCGCTCAACACCAAGATGTGCGTAGATACCGCCAAGAAAAATAAGAGCAATAACTAAACCAATATCAATTATCGCTACAACAATTACCGAAAGATTTATGAGTTTAAACTTCTTCATTTTTTATCCTTAACAGTCGCCTTAATCTTAAATTTTTTCTCAATGATTTGGGTTAAGCCTTGCTCTTTACTTTGAAAACTCATAACCAGTTCCTCAATATTAAGTGGCTCTAATCCTACTTTTGAAAATTCTCCTGAAGAACGCAACTTCTGACAAAATGCATCTAGCTTCTCCTGTAACTGGCTAAAACCATCACGAATTGTGCCGTCTATGGTCAGGGTTGCTGCCTTCTTTTTCTTCGAGCCTGAGGAGAATAAAGAGCTTTCTCCGGCTATATCCATGCCCGGAGCATCTGCTGAGCTGCCGATACTTGCTCCGTAGCCTATGTCAATTGCCGATATAAAAGCAGCTTGAGGGATTGCCCGGCTTATAGTTGAAAATATTTTAGGTAAAGGCAGCCTGTACTTTTCAATATCGGCTATGAGTTTTCTCTTGTTATCATTGGCGTGCGTGCGCTTTCTTATAGAAGAAGCCTGGTCATTGACGCTTTTGTATTGTTTGGCTGCAAAATTATCACTTAGCTTTCTAAGCTCTGGTCTTAAAACCTGTATTCGTTGAAAAGTGATAAGTAGCAATAAAATTACTATAAGAGCTATCCCCAGGAGCGCTTGTCGGGAAAAAAAGGAGACCTTTTTTGCTTTTTTTTCCTGAATCATCTCTTGGGGCAGGAAATTTAAAAGAGGATACTTACTCTTAAAGCTTAAAATAAGACCTAAGGCGCTCATATACAAGGGAGCTAGATTAACTTTTTCTTTCAAAAGCGGTGATTTTGTTGAAATATTACTTACGCTATTAAATGAGAAAATACTCATTCCTCCATGCATGTGCTTTTTTAAAAATTCAAGTGTCAAGGGTGATATGAAAATCCCTCCCCCGAAAATAATTGATTCTATATTATTACCTTTTGTTATTTCCTTATAATAAGCAAATGATCGCCTTATTTCCGGCAAAAGGTAATCCCAGCCAGTAGCAAGAGCTTGCTCACTTACCGCTCCCTTAGAAAATTCCTCAATTGCTTTCTCCAGACTAATTTTCATATCTTTAGCTATTTCTTGAAAAAAATTAAATCCGGCAAAGGGTATCACCCTTGTAAGGGAGAGTTTATCTTTTGAAAAAATAAGAATTGTTGTATATCTAAAGCCTATATCAATAAGAGCCCAGTTTTGCGGTGAAGCCTTTAGATACTCATGGAAATATAGAGAGTGATTTAGGGGTGAGGAGCTTATAATCTGAGGAACGATGCCCTCTTGTTTGAATAAGTTTAAATAATCCAAAATATTGTCTTTTTTCGCAGAGCTAGCAAGGATATTTTTTTCTACTATCTCATTTATTTTATTTTCCTTAATTAAGGAGTATCTCAATAAGTGCTCCTCTTTGAGTGCTGGCGGCATTTTTCGCTTTGCTTCTCGTCTAACTACACTATCTAATTCTGATTTTGGTATTTTTGGTAGATCAAGCACACAAAAATTAAAAGATGTCGGAGGAATTGAAAGAGCTAATCGAGAGTTTTTTAACTCTGCGGCTGGAATAATTCGATAAAGTTTCTCGAAAAAATCACTTGCCTGGATTTTACCAGCGTTTTCTTGGCTATTTTTAAAAGAATCTAAAGCCTTTATCTCAATAGTATTTTTACTTAAAACAGCCTTTACTACCTTTACCAGGTTTCGGCCAATATCAATAGCGATAAGTGTTTTCATGATAAAATTTATTAAAGTGCTTGAGTCATTTTAACTAAGGGCAAAAATACTGCTAGAGCTATCCCGCCTATCATAACACCCATAAGAGCTATTAATAGCGGTTCTAAAATAGCAAAGATAGTTCGGATAGTTCTCGGGGTTTCCTTGTCGTAAAAATGGCAAACTTTTTCAAAACCGCTGGCTATACTTCCTGATTGTTCACCAATTCCCACCATCCGTATTAGCATCTTAGGAAACATATTACTGGCTTTTAGACTAGCTGTTAGCTCGCTCCCGGTAGAAACGCTTTTTCTGGTTTTAAGAATGGCAGCTGACAAAGGCCTATTAGGCACTACAGCCTCACCCAATTGGAGAGCTTCAATAACAGTTATACCGCTTGAGAGTGTAAGGTACATTAAGCGTGAGAATCGGGAAAGTATTATTTTATAAATAAGGTTACCGACTATCGGCAATATTAATTTCATGGCATCAAAGCTAAAAGCAATTGCCTGATTTCTCAATAATAATTTAATGCCTGCTATCAACAAAATAATGGCCGTCACAATTACATACCACATTTGAATAAAAAAACGGCTTGTACCTAAGACTATTTTAGTCGGTAAAGGCAAGTCTACGCCCATATTAAGGAGTATCGGCTCAAACTTAGGTAAAACAAAGCCAACTAAAATTATCACGACTCCTATCATGAAAACCCCTACAATAATTGGGTAAGTAGCTAATTCTTTAATCTTGGCCTTTAAATCCATATACCACTCTAAATAAGTTGCCATATCATCTAAAACAGAGCCTAACTTACCGGTTTTTTCACCGCTGACAACAATAGCGATATACTCCTGGGAAAATGTTTTCGGATGAAGACTAAGAGCATCTTGTAGGGTTCCTCCAGCCTCAATATAATCTCGAAGTGAAGTCACTAAATCAGCTACCTCATCATCTTTTGAATCCCGTGCTAACATGTTCAAACTGTGCAGCAAAGGAAGCCCACCGTTGATTAAAGCAGCAAGGTTTATAGTAAAGGTTAAAACCGCCTTCAAATTTAACTTAATGCCGTGTTTACCAAGATCTTCCTTTTCGGTATTGGCTGAAATTAGTACCAGCCCATTTTGGGATAAGCTATCAGCCAAGCCGTCTTCATCTTTTGAAAAGACAAAACCAGTAGTTTTCTTTCCAGCTTTATCGCGAGCAACGTAGGCATAGGTAGGCATCTATGTCTGCCTCCAAGTCCAGGGAATTGTTAAGTCATTACTTGGATCAGCATCACCCATGCCTTCAACTTTAACTTCTATTTCCTGCTCGCTTGCAAGAGTACCTGAATTATCAAAGACTCTTCCTTGGCTACGTAGCAGGCGTCTGCCTGAACCGATATCCTCAATAAAATATTGGTATTGACCGCCGGCTAATGATTGCGCAAGACTCCATGATGGTGAAGTAATGCTCCCGTTAGTTGCTTCAATTTTTGCTCTTTCGATACCGGCAGAAGCTAGATAAAACGCCTTAAGGCCGTATTCCTGATGACTTTGAATTAAATACTCTGACTTAAGCGAACTTGAAAGAGCAGCTGCCAAAGTAGCTACTAAAATAAGTAAAAAAACAACAAAGAGAAGTGATTGGGCTTTATGCATCATGAATTCCTCAATCTTACTTGCGAACTTAAAAGATACTCTTGGCTATTGGTGCTTGTTAATAAAGTAATTGAAACAGCATTGCCGGAGTCAGTAAAAATACTCGCTCCCGGATTATCAACAATAAATCCAGTAATAGGCTGGCGGCTGTTATAAGCTTGATTAATATTATTGCCGATTCCCCGATAAATATTTCTTTGATTCCCTAGCCCGGTTGTATCGGAATTAGTATTGCCCCGCCAATACCAGACTCGTGTATCGCTAGAGTCATCACCATCGCTGTCTATATAAAATGACAACCTTTCTGAGTTAAAAATATTAAGATCTCCCCCGCTACGCAACTCATTAGTCATGAATTCCATTGCCCAACGACCATCACGCAAGATGTCTATTTTAGATTTTTGTCGCAGCCATACATTTTGAATCCCAAAAAATACTCCGCCGGCACTAACCATAACCACGCTAAAAATAGCAAGAGCGATTGCTATTTCAATTAAAGTAAAAGATTTCCTTACTCTTATCTCCATCTTAATAGTTTGCTGTTAAAGTAGTAAAGCTTTGCTGCTCGTTATCATTAGCCCAAAATACTGTTACTATAATTTCTCGAAGCTGGCCCGGGTAAATGTGTTCACTTACACTCCAACTCTGGCGGAATCCGGGGAAATCAACAATATCACCATAACTTTCACTAGTGGTTCCCACTAAAGGCAAAGCTAGCCCGGCTAATTCTTCAATTTTCTGGCGTCCGAGGTTTAAAGCGCTTGTCTTTAGATGGGTTTTTTCTATATAGGAAGACCCTTGAGAAAAGATATTGAGCATCCCGGCCGTAACAATAGCCAGGATAACAATCGCCACGGAAACCTCTATTAAACCAATGCTTTTTCTTATTGCCACTGTATATACCCTGTATCAGCAAAAATAGTAATTTGTTTTGAATTGCCTTGGGCCGTTAAATCTATCTGTTTAGACTCTGCCTTACCTTGAGGTGGATCAAAGGAAATACTTGCCGGTAGAGGCAAAATTGAAAGCGAATCTACTTGAAGAGACTTAACTGCAACTAGCTGGGGAGCTCCTCCACCAGATGGAAATCTATCGATTTGATACCTCTTATTAAGAGTATCAAAAGAAACCCTAAAGGTTTGATGCTGGGCTACAGCTGACTGCCTCATCCAGGCTAAATCATTGACCAATAATCTGGTTTGAGTGTTAACTCTTCTTGAAGAGATAGATGAAAATGAAATCCCAATATAGGCAACCAGAATTGAAACAATCAAAACTACAACAATTATTTCAACGACTGTAAAGGCAGCCTTGAGTTTGTCTAATCTCATAGTCAATAAGCCCTATCTGCCTCCTCCCAAATAAATAGTTAAGTAGTAGTTGCTTCGAAATTCAACTTGACCTACCTGTTCCCAATTAGTCTCAGATCCATCAATTGCTTCGTTTACCCGTTCGGCTACGGCCGCAGGTATACCGTAAAAAACAATAAGATTGCCTGGTCCGGAAGTGTCCGCCCTTCCATCTCTGTTTAAATCAAAACCATTTCCGCCATTACTTGTTGCCCAGTTATCAGTGCTGTTATACATATAAGTTGTGGTTCCATAAGGATTATCAGCAACTGACAGAGGAGTTTTAATATACGGTCCGGAATAACCTTTATAACCAACGTCAAATGATAGTGCATGGTAATTTTCTGCTGTAAAGGCAGTAGTATGTGCAAACTCCTGGGCATAAGTACCCGTGTCAGCATGAAACATTGCACAAGCAGTGCTTAAGCTATCAGCCACAGCAATAATTTTTGCCGCATTGGCTTTATCGATAATTCCGGTAACATTGGGCACAAGAACAGCCCCTAAAATTCCAATTATTGCAACTACTACCATGAGTTCGATTAAGGTAAAACCTCTTTTAGCTAACATTGTAACCTCCCTTTTTATACTTCTTAATCTACAAATTCCTCATTTCTTCTTCAATCGCATTCTGTTCAGCTTCTAAATCCGGAGTTAAAGTTGCTGCACTATTTTTTTGAGCCATTATCCCTTTGGCGATAAAAAATATACATAGTATAACCATAATGCCTGCGCCAATACCAAGAGCCTTGTTCTTCTTCCAGTTTGCCATTTCTGCCTCCTTTTTTAATCAATATCTACATTTCTCGTTAACCTGACAACCTCATCAAGCGTAGTGATACCGGCTACGGCACTGTCCAGAGCTGCTTGACGCAAGGTAGTCATGCCTTCGGCTTGAGCAATTTTCTGTATCTGAATATTACTACTACCATTTAAGATTAACTCTTGAATCTTAGGTGTGTTGTAGAGAACTTCAAAAATGCCAAGCCGCCCCTTGTACCCGGTATTATTGCACTTTTTGCATCCTTTTGCTTTATAGAAAACTACATCGCTAAACTTACTCTCATCTAAGCTCATAGCAGCCATTACCTCAGACGTAAGCTTGCACTCAAACTTACAAACCGGGCAGACTTTGCGTATTAGTCTCTGAGCCACTACTCCAAGTATTGAGGAAGAAACTAAAAAAGGTGCTATACCCATTTCAACTAAGCGGGTAAAAGATGTTGGGGCATCGTTGGTATGAAGAGTTGAAAAGACTAAGTGTCCGGTAAGAGCTGCTTGAGTCGCTATTTCAGCCGTCTCTAAGTCACGAATTTCACCAACCATAATTATATCAGGGTCTTGCCGCAAAAAGCTTCTTAAGGCTTTAGCAAAATCCAAACCGATTTTAGTATTTACCTGAACCTGTCTCATACCATGGAATTGATACTCTACTGGATCCTCGACCGTCATTATATTAACATCTTCTTTGTTGAGTACTTGCAGGGCCGAATAAAGAGTTGTTGTTTTACCTGAACCTGTTGGTCCGGTAACTAAAACTATACCGTAGGAAGCTGAAAGCATTTTTTTGAATTTTTTTAGATCATCATCGCCTATACCTAATGATGGCAGCCCTAAAACTAAGCCAGTTTTATCAAGGACACGTAAAACTAAATTCTCACCATAAACAGTTGCACAAGTCGATACGCGAAAATCAATATTTTTTGATTCTATTTTTAAACGCACCCTTCCATCCTGGGGGAGTCTACGTTCAGAAATATCAAGATTAGCTAAAATTTTTATTCTCGAGATAACTGCTGTCTGTAAAGATTTAGGTAAAACGTGCTCCTTTCGCAAAACGCCATCAACCCGGTAGCGAACACTTACTATTTTATCTTCAGGCTCAATGTGTATATCTGAAGCACGGCTATGCACGGCTTTGCTTATGAGAATATTTACCAGTTTGACTATATTAACTTCTTGTTCTTTTTCCCCCCGTATAAGGTCTTCCTGATTTATAATTGCCAATAAATCTTCGACTGTTTCCTCGGATTTATAATACTGCTCTATTGCCCAGGAAAGATCAACGGCTATAGCAAGCAAAGATTTTATTTTTAATCCGGTTTGTTGCTGGAGGTGATCAATGGCAAAGACATCATTTGGGTTTACCATAGCCACATAAAAAATATCGTTGGTTTTGAATAAAGGCATGATATTAAATCGGCGTGCATCCTCCTCACTAACTAAAGAGAGTATTTCCGGGGTTATCACATAGCTACCAAGATCAGCGACTTCTGTCTCCATCTGAGACGCTAGAGCCCTATTAATCTCATCAGCTAGTACCCAGCCCCGATCAACTAAGAGCTCGCCCAAACGCTGACCGGAGACTTTTTGCTCACCTAAAGCCTGTTGTAAGATGGTCTCTGAGATGATTTTCCGCTCAGTGAGTATTTCACCTAGCTTTTTCCGGTCTTTATTGGTTTTTTTCGCTGAATCAGCACTCATGTAATACCGCCTACACCTTTAGTTTACAATATTTGACTCAAACAAGTCAAGGGCATTATTCATTTGCTGGAGTCGCTTATCAGGAGGAGAATCCTTAACATCGGACTTAGCCTCTTGAGCTGGAGATTCGCTTGGTTTTACAGGTGTTTTTGGCTTAGCCGGTGGATTTTCCTTAATAATATCAGGCTTATTCACTTTTTTTTTACCCTTAAAAAATGCCTTATCAGAAATAGGCAGATAAGCTCTCTTCTGTGGCGGTTCTTCCTGCCAGGTTTCCGGCAAGTATTTTGGCGGAGAATAAGAATAGACTTTCTTGCTTAAATCCTCTTGACTCTTTTCATCGATAATAGTCCGCTTACCTTCCCACTTATCGTGAGTATGGCTTTCAAGTTTACCCATATAGTTAAGCTCACCGGAAGTAATAATAGTCGGTGAAACAAATATTAACAATTCAGTTTTATCTATGGTTTTCTTCTCACTTTTGAAAAGATAACCCAGCCAAGGTATGTCGCCTAAAAGAGGTATTTTAGTTTCCCCGATTTGTTTCTTAGTATTTATTAAACCGCCAATAATTAAAGTTTGTCCATTACCAACTACCACTTTAGTTGAAGCAGCCCGAAGATCAACAAAGGGCACAGTGTAATCTATTTCTTGATCACCGGAAATTACAGTAAGAGTGAGATCTTTTGTGTGCTCACTTATCTCCGGCTCGAGAATCATCGATATATTTCCGTCTTCACTTATTGTCGGGGTTACGGTAAGGGTGATACCAACTTCCTCAAAGTTTACCGTCCAGGTCACATTTATGGCAGTAGCACTCTCTCCTAAGGTAGTAACTTCCGGTTCTGCCCAAGGAATTTTTTCGATTATTTTTATCTCAGCTTCACGATTATTAACAGTGGTAACGCTAGGTGCAGAAAGTATGGTGGTATCGAGTTGATTTTCAAGCGCTTGGATAACAACATTGATATTTTCATCAAAAATAGTAAGAGTAAAGGGATTCTCAGTAGTTGTTGTAGTAGCGCCAGGCGGATATTCAGTGTTTTTAAAAGGGATTTGCTGTTGAAGGCCATCACCAATAGCTGAAGAAAAAATATTAGTCTGTCCGGCATCTAAACTGCCTTTATCAGCAAAAATAGTCCAATTAACCCCTAAGCTATGCTCTCCACCAAGAGCAGCCTCAACCACACGGGCTTCGATTATAACCTGCTGGGGAGAAACATCAACCATATCTAAATACTGGTCAACTCTACTTATATTTTCCGGGTAGTCAATAACAAGTAAAGAATTAGGTTCGTTGCCAAAAAGAATCTTTCCTTCACTGGAAAGTAAATTTAAAATATCGCTGTTTTCTTGAGATGACACTGATACTGAAACAGCCATAATAAAAACAAGAAATATATTTAAAATTTTTACTCGCATATTATATTTATGGTCCTCACGGATCATAAGTAATATCTTCAGCACCAGGCTCAGGGACACCCTCAGAGTCACTATCACTGCTGGCCTCCCCAACAATATCGACAACACTTATATACTTAAGCTTAAAAACCCTACTGGCCATTTTGCGATCAATAGTAGTCAGATAATTCTCTATATCACGAACATTGCCGGGATGATCAATAACTAGTATTGAATTAGGTAACTTTCCTAAGAAGAGCTTGCCGTCGGCGGAAAGTAAATCATATATACTGTTTTCTTTTGAGCCTGTTTCACTTGCACCAGGAGACGACCCTTCTTCTTGCGAGCTCAATTGAACAAGGCTCTTAGCCTCAATAAATCTAAGAGTGAAAGTCTTGGAAACCAGATGAGAAGAAATCTTTAAAACATTATCACGCCTTTGGAGAGTCAGGTTATTACTCTCTAAAATTACCCCCAGGGCCTCATCTAAGGAAATATTCGAAAAACTAGCAGTTACTCTTCCCTTTACTCCCCCGTCAACAAGGATATTTAAGTTATGATCGTGGGCAAGAACCCGGAGAAGATCGCTAATTTCGACATTGCGGAACTCCATTGAAAATAAATTTTCTCCCTTCTCCTGAATCTGAAGTACCTTGTTGGGAGCTGGTTTAGCTGCTGATTCAGATACTGACTGGATTGGCTCTTGCCGACTTGAGACAGGCTCCTGGGTTACTTCTTGATAAGTGCCTTGGGCAAAAACCGAGGGAAGTAAAAATAGACCAAGAGTTATAGCCAAAAACGTTATTAAAACTATACTGTAATGCTTACCTTTCATGAGTCTTATTGATTCTCCTCAAACAATTTTTGCAACCTCAAGGTAAATGACTGATCTCTATCAACTAAAATAACGCTATCTCTAGCAATAGAGAGTACAGTCTTATTAGAAATCCTCTGGCCCTCCTCTACGATATGGCCACTCACCACAGCTTTATTGGCCCGGTCTGATATAAATGTTGCCTCTAGAATCAAAGGAAATTCTTCAGTTGCAGTATCTTGACCAGTAATGCTCTGAGGAGTAAATTTTAGTTCAGTCGGTGAAAAAAAAGGATTCCGCGAAGATACTTTAGGCATTTTTTCTTCATTACTAAACCCAGGCAGATAGAAAAATACCATAATTGCTATCAATAACCGGGAACTCCTTTTTATAAACCTCGTGTCCATAAACTTCCTCTTTAAATTTTACCTAACCCCAAAAAAATTAAACTCTGCCTAAGATCTTCTTTAGCCTCTTGATGTCTCTAGGTGTATATTCTCGCCACCTGTTAATAGGATTGCGATAAGGTTTAGGGAACACGCCTCGTTTTTCGTAACGAAGTATGGTCTGCTTGGAGATCCCCAGGGTCTTAGCTACCTGTTCAATTGTAACGTAGGTGTTCTTCATAATATATCTTGATTGTGCTTGATGTATCCTGATATAGTTTAGCATACCCTAAATCTTTCTGGTGGTCAAGATATATTTTAGATATTTTTCTTGGATTTCCAATATATTGGGGCATATTATCAGCCTATACTCTATCTGGTATAGGTCTAGATTTAGCGGGGAAATTTGGGGGCGAAAAACCCTTACTAGGCAAAAGAAAAGCCCTGCTAAAAATAGCAGGGCTTTCTTGTAATTAACTTAATTAACGGGAGTTAATTAATATCCTCCCATACCAGGCATTCCACCGCCCATACCGGCAGGTGGCATTACTGGAGCAGCATCCTTTTCTGGCTTATCAGCAACAATAGCCTCAGTAGTTAAAAGCAAAGATGCAATTGAAGCCGCATTTTGTAAGGCAGTTCTAGCTACCTTTGTCGGATCAATTACACCAGCTGCAAACATATCGCCAACCTTATTATTAGCTAAGTTATAACCTACTGAACCGCCTTGTTTTCGGATATCAGCGATTATAACCGCAGCTTCCAGGCCAGCATTGGAAAGAAGTTTTCTTGCTGGAGCCTCAAGAGCACGGCGAACAATATCAACACCAATGTTCTCATCGCCATCAGCTTTTACTTTTTCCAAGGCAGGGGTACTATGTAAAATAGCTACCTCACCACCAGGAATAATTCCTTCAGCAACTGCTGCCCGAGTGGCATGCAAAGCATCTTCAACCCGAGCTTTCTTTTCTTTCATTTCAGTCTCAGTTGCAGCACCAACATTAATAACAGCAACTCCGCCGGCTAATTTTGCTAATCTCTCTTGTAGTTTCTCCCGGTCATAATCTGAGTCACTCTCATCAATTTGGCGTCTAATTTGTTTAATTCTGCCTTGGATCTTATCATTCTTGCCAGAACCTTCAACAATAGTTGTATTCTCTTTATCAACTCTTATTTTTTTGGCTTGGCCTAAATCTTCTAAAGATATATTTTCTAACTTAAGACCAAGATCTTCAGTAATCGGCTTGCCGCCAGTTAAGACTGCAATATCATCTAACATTGCCTTACGTCTATCTCCATAACCAGGAGCTTTAACAGCGCAACAAACAAATGTTCCCCTGATCTTATTGACTACTAGGGTTGCCAGGGCTTCGCCATCAACATCCTCAGCAATTATCATAAGAGGCTTGCCTGAACGGGCAATCTTCTCAAGTAAAGGTAACATATCTTTAAGATTAGAAATTTTCTTTTCGTAGATTAGTATATAGGGGTCTTCAAGGAGGGTTTCCATTTTTTCTGCATCAGTTGCAAAATATGGTGAAAGATATCCTTGGTCAAATTGCATACCTTCAACAACATCTAAAGTTGTAGCCATTGACTTTGCTTCTTCAACAGTTATAACGCCGTCTTTACCGACTTTTTCCATAGCATCGGCAATCAGGCCTCCGATTTGCTCGTCTCCGTTAGCAGCAATTGTTGCTACCTGAGCAATCTCTTTTTTATCTTTAACTTCTTTAGAATCAGATTTAAGTTTTTCGATTACTGCTGCGACTGCCTTTTCAATACCCCGCTTAATAGCCATTGGGTTTGCTCCGGCAACCACATTTTTTAAACCTTCTTTATAGATTGCCTCAGCCAATACAGTTGCTGTTGTTGTACCGTCACCTGCTAAATCAGATGTTTTCTCTGCTACTTCCTTAATTAGCTGTGCTCCGATATTTTCATAAGGATCTTCTAATTCGATTTCTTTAGCTACTGTAACTCCATCCTTTGTAATTGTCGGTGAGCCAAACTTCTTTTCAATAACAACGTTGCGTCCTTTGGGTCCGAGAGTCACGGTTACCGCTTTTGCAAGAATCTCGACTCCGCTTAAAATTGCTCTGCGAGCTTCCTCGCTAAATGTTAATTGCTTTGCCATTTTATTTATACCTCCTTTTATCCTACAATACCTAAGACATCATCTTCTTTAATAAAAAGATATTCACTGTCGTCGATATTTACTTCTGTACCAGAATACCTACCGTAGAGAATTTTATCGCCCACTTTCACTGATAAAGGAACTAAATTTCCCTCATCGCTCTTTTTGCCTTCACCTACGGCTACAACCTCAGCTTCCTGTGGTTTTTCCTTTGCTGAATCCGGCAAAACAATTCCACCTTTAGTCTGATCTTTAGCCTCTAAGGCTTTGACTAAAATTCTGTCTGCCAATGGTTTAATCTTCATTTAACACCTCCTTAAATGGATTATTAATTAGCCTACCTAAATATCAATCTTAATTAGCAATCATCAACCTAGAGTGCTAAATTATACTGATTGCGCTAGAGTTGTCAAGATTTTTTTTTCACTTTTTTAATGGCTGGATTAGGAAAACAGGGGTTATTCGCTATTTTGTATGCCTAGAAAGGATATTTAGGCCTTTGAGTACTAGCTGAGGCTCATATTTATAGGCAAAATTAAGCTCTTTTAGGATTGCAAGCCCTTCTCCGCCAGTAATGACAATGGTCTCATTTGGCCTTATTTTTAGCTTTTTTCTGTATTTAGCAATTAAGCCGTTGACCATCAAAGAAAAGCCCTCGACTATCCCTTTACTTATACTTTCCTCTGTATTTCTGGGTATAATCTTTGTTTTCTTAAGTATTTTTGTAGTTTTTGGCAATAGGGCACAGGCTGATAAGGCTTTCTGGGTTGCACCGATTCCGGCCAAGATAATTCCCCCCTGGTAACTTCCTTTTTTTGAAAGAAAATCAAGAGTTATGGCTGTGCCAAAATCCAGAACAAATCTAACCCGGGAATAAATCCTGGTTGCTGCAAAAGCAGCAACTAAACGGTCACTGCCAACTTTTTTCTTATCATATAAGGAGTGTATGGGGACCTTTATGTCTTTACCAACAATACAAACTCTCTTACCAAGACAGCTAAATAGCTTAGTTAGAGATGGCACTACTGAACAAAGCCATACAGCCTCATTCGTACCTTTTTTAATAGTCTTAGAAATTATAGCCGGTGTGAGCTTGGGGCTAGGAATCTTAATTTCCTTTATTAACTTACCCGACTTAAACCAGCCAAAGGAAGTATTTGTATTTCCAATATCAACAGCAATCATAGGTAGTATTATAAATTAAAAACCTTTTTTTAAAAGAAAATAAAATTATACATTTTCTCTCCTCTTGATAACACTTTTGAGCTCATCAATCTTATCCCGTATTTGAGCTGCTTTCTCATAGTGAAGGTTTTTTGCTGCTATATACATCTCCTTCTCTAATTGGGCAACAATTTCATTTAATTGTATATCTTCGGAGTCAAGCTCCAGGCGTTTTCTAATATTTTCGTCCTGCCGCAGGTATATCTCAATTCCATCTTTTATTGCTTTCTCGATACTTTTGGGGGTTATTTTATTGTCCTTATTGAATTTGAGTTGGAGTTTTCTTCGCCGGAGACTTTCTTTAATTGCTCTCTCCATAGATTTAGTTACATTGTCAGCATACATAATAACTTCACCATTAATATTACGGGCACATCGACCGGCTAGCTGGATTAAGGATGTAGTTGATCGGAGGAACCCTTCCTTATCAGCATCAAAAATAGCAACTAAAGACACTTCCGGTAAATCGAGACCCTCGCGTAGTAAATTGACGCCGATAAGGGCATCGATCTTCTTCTTACGTAAGTCATTTAAAATTTTAACCCGTTGGATAGTATTGATCTCTGAATGCAGGTAAGTAACTGCCAATCCTGCCTCTTTTAAATATTTACTTAACTCCTCGCTCATTCGTTTAGTTAGAGTTGTGACCAAAGTACGTTCATTGATCTTAGCCCGGTTTTTAATTTCTTTAATTAAATCACCTATCTGGCCGGGAGTTGGACGTAAGTGAATTTCCGGATCCGGCAGATGGGTTGGTCTAATTAATTGTTCAATAACCTCTCCTTTAGATAAGTTAATCTCATAGGGAGCCGGGGTTGCCGAGAGAAATACAATCTGCTTATTTAAACTATTAAATTCAGAAAAAGTTAAGGGCCTATTGTCCAGACAGGAAGGAAGACGAAATCCATAGTTAACTAAAGTAGTCTTTCTTGATTTATCACCTTCATACATGCCCCTTATCTGGGGGATGCTAACGTGACTTTCATCAATTACTGTGAGGAAGTTATCGGGAAAGTAATCAAGAAGGCAGTACGGTCGAGACCCGGCCGGTCTCCGGCTTAGATGACGGGAGTAATTTTCAATTCCATGACAATAACCGCACTCCTTTAGCATCTCCATATCAAATAGAGTCCGTTGACGCAGGCGCTGGACTTCTAAGAGCTTGCCAATACTTTCTAAGCACTGACAACGTTCCTTTAATTCCTCTTTGATTTCTTTAATAGCTAAATCAACTTTTTCCTCTTCAATTATAAAGTGTTTAGCCGGATAAATTCCTATTTTCTCTAGATTTGAGATCCTGGCTCCAGTAATAAGATCGAACTCACTTATTCTTTCAACTTCATCACCGATAAATTCAATTCTTATCCCTTGCTCTTTATAGGAAGGAAATATATCTAAAATATCCCCTTTGACCCGAAAAGTACCTCTCTTAAAATCAGTATCATTTCTTTGGTATTGAATTGAAACTAATCTCTTGAGTGCTGCCTCCATATCCAGATTGTCTCCTGCTGATACTGTGAGTATCAGATTTTGATACTCATCTGGTGAACCAAGATTATAGATACAGGAAACTGAAGCAACCACGATAACATCCTGCCTGGTTGCCAGAGAACTGGTCGATGAGAGCCTGAGCCGATCGAGACGATCATTTATCGATGCATCTTTCTCAATGTAGGTATCGGTTTGCGGTATATAGCTTTCCGGCTGATAATAGTCGTAATAGCTGACAAAATATTCGACAGCATTGTTGGGGAAAAACTCTTTAAATTCGGCATAGAGCTGACTAGCTAAGGTCTTATTATGGGAGATAACCAGGGTGGGGCGATTTATCTTCTCCAGGGCGCAGGCCAAACTAAAAGTCTTGCCTGAGCCGGTTACACCGAGAAGAGTTTGGTGGGGTTTACCTTGAGTTAAGCCTTGGGTTAATTGTTTTATAGCTAAGGGTTGGTCTCCGGTAGGCTTATACTTACTTACAAGTTCAAATTTTTTCATTTTAATTAGTCTGGTCTGAAATGAGAAAAAAATATTGCTAATTAGTGGGGCTTTGAATTTCTAAAGAAAAATCTATTGCTTTCACCGAGTGAGTAATCGCACCAACTGAAATCCTGTCAACACCGGTCCGGGCAATTTTTTCCACACTATTAAGGTTGATGCCACCGGATGCCTCAAGTAAGATGCCTGGATAGTATTTATTACGCAGCTTGACAGCCTCCCTTAAGGAAACACAAGAAAAATTATCCAGCATAATGATATCAGGTTTATTCTTGGCCACAATTTTAAATTGATTTAAGTTTTCAACTTCGATCTCTATTGTTTGCTTTGTAGTTTTGCGGATTTTAGTGATTAATTTTTCGAGCTTTTCTCGGCTTAACTTTCCCTTAACTACATAGCCTCCGGCAGAAAGATGGTTGTCTTTTATAAGAATTGCATCAGCTAAAGAAAAACGATGATTAAGGCCTCCGCCGACTGCCACAGCGTATTTTTGCAATTGACGTAAGTTAGGGGTGGTTTTACGGGTATCAAGAATTTTCACCTTTAAGCCCTTTACCTTGGCAACATACTTACTGGTATCAGTGGAAACTCCCGATAGTAATGATAAAAAATTTAAAACCAGGCGCTCAGCTCGCAAGATTGAGCGAAGATTGCCTTTAATCTTACAAACCAGATCACCGGTCTTAATCTTTTGACCATCTCTCTTAGAAGTTAAGAATTGTAATCTTTTATCAACACTCTTAAAAATAAACTTGGCAACTTCCCGGCCACAAAAACAACCACAATCCTTAGCGATTATGATAGCAACCCCGCGGAGAGAAGATCCAATTGCCAGCTTTGAGCTTATATCAGCCTTAGCTTCATCTTCAGTCAGGGCAGAAAGAATGATTTTTTGATTGGTTTTACTTAAAGACATTTCGTAAGTTTTTTAGGCGGTTTAACTCCTGAGTCATATCTGAGTACTTAATTTTTTCCTTGGCCACTATATCGACTGATGCATTAGCAAGAAACTTATCATTTTTTAACCTGGTTGAGATCTTCCTAAGAACTTTCTCAAGATTGCCTGCTTTTTTATCGAGGGAGGTTAAAAATGTGCTTAGGTCCTCTGTGTCTATAGCGAAATCTACTTTCCAAGAGTTGTTTTCATAAAGAACTCTCTGGAGCTTATCTTTAAATTCAATATCGCTTAATATGGCCAGACGCTTAATCCAGTTTTGGTTATCGCCCCAGAGCTGTTTGCCCTTAGGAGATGATTCCAGCTGGAGTACTATTTTCTTTTGTCCGAGATTAAAGTCAGCTTTTATATTTCTGATTTCTTTTATGGTCTCGATAATGCTTTGGATTTGTTTAATTTCTGTGTCTTTAGCTTTAAGTGAATATTCTTTAGGCCACTGGGAAACCACTAAGGCCTGATCTTGGTTTGAAGCTATCTTCTGATTAATTAAATTAAATATCTCCTCAGTAATGAAAGGCATTATGGGATGAAGCAGCTTTAAGGAGTCTTTAAGAACTCTTAATAGCATCTTAGCTTTATGAGGGTTAACATCGTCTTTTACTATCTCGATATACCAATCACAAAATACATGCCAGAAAAAATCATATATTTTTTTTGTAGCTTCATTCAATGAATATTTGTCAATATCAGAAGACACACTAGCGATAGTTGCGTTAAGTTCCTTAAGTAACCAGGAATCAATGGGATCGGTAGAGTCTATATCGAGATCGTTAATCTTAATATTGTTTTGTTCTATTTTAAGTAAAATAAATCTAGTAGCATTCCAAATTTTATTACAAAAATTTCGCCCCACCAGAAAGCGTTCTTCAGTTAAATAAACATCTGAACCACTGGCTGCTGACAACATCAGGGAAAATCTCAAGGCATCAGCGCCAAATTTATCAATTATCTCTACTGGGTCTATTATGTTGCCCAGAGATTTTGACATCTTTATCCCCTTTTCATCACGGACAGTCCCGTGGATGTGTACATCGGAAAAAGGAATATCACCGATAAATTCAATTCCTGACATAATCATCCTGGCAACCCAGAAAAATAGAATTTCTGAGGCAGTGACCAGACAGTTTGTAGGATAAAAAAACTTTAATTCCTCTGTCGGCTTTGGCCAGCCTAAAGTAGCAAACGGCCAGAGCCAACTGGAAAACCAAGTATCTAAGACGTCCGGATCCTGAACTAACTCCTTAGATCCGCAGTCAGGACACTTATCCGGCATTTCCTTTGCAGCAATTATTCCCTTTTTACTGCCAGTCTTATCATCACTCTCATAACACCCTTGACAATAAAATACCGGGATACGATGGCCCCACCAAATTTGACGGGAAATACACCAATCCTGGATATTATGCATCCAGTTTAAATAAACTTTTTTCCAGCGTTGGGGATAAAATTTTATTTTCTCCTCTTGGACTACTTTTATGGCTGGCTGGGCTAAAGGTTTAGTCTTAACAAACCACTGCAAAGAGACCCGCGGTTCAATAATCGTATTGCAGCGATAACAATGTCCGGCACTAATAGTATGGGGCTCTTTTTTATCAATCAGATTCTGCTCCTTAAGAAGTGTTATTAGCGTCTCCCTGGCCTGGAAGCGATCCATGTTTTTAAAACTATCGGGGACATTCTCATTTAGAGTCGCATCACCATTCATAATGTTTATAAATTCAAGACCATGCTTTTTACCAAGCATGAAATCAACCGGATCATGAGCTGGGGTAACTTTAACTGCCCCGGTACCAAACTCAGGGTCTATGGCCTCATCTTCGATTACTTTAAGCTGTCTGCCAACGATTGGAAGCATTACTGCGGAATTCT
>CAJXAF010000019.1 GCA_913050175.1 uncultured bacterium | reverse complement strand
ATAGGCTGCCCCCCGTTTTTCTAAATAAAAAGCATTTTCTCTTTGATGGGCACCGCCTTGAGGGTGGGGAATAAGGACGCTCGGTAATCCAAAGAAAGAGACCTCAGCCAGGCTTAAGGCTCCGGCCCGAGAAACAACAATGTCACTAGCACTATAAAGAGTCTCCATTTCGTAATAAAAGTCTCTTATAAATGCTCTATACTTTATTTTATTATATAATTGAAGAATTTGAAAGTATTCTTCTTTGCCGGTTAAGTGAATAACTGCCAAATCTTTCTTAGTTCCTTTTAGATAATCTAAGAAGACCGAATTAATAAAGGAAGCTCCCTGGCTGCCGCCAAAACAAAGAATAACCGGTTCTTGGCCGAATCCCAGCTCCTGGCGCACTTTTATCCGGTCTAGCTTAATTAAACCACTCCTTAAAGGCACACCTATGACTTTGGTCTTTGGGTTTTCTGAAATATCACCGAACCCGCGAAGTACTTTCTTAACAAAAAAAGAAAGCAGGAAATTAGCTTTGCCGAATTTCAAGTTTGGTTCATAAATTGATGTTTCAATAAAAAAAAGCCAACTAAAGAGAACAATAAAAAAACTATCTCTTCCTCCAAAACCAATAACCTTTTTCGGTCTTAACTTTAAAAGCAAGTATATAGCTTCAAAAAAACGCCAAAAAGATTCTCCGATCAAGTTTCTCTTAGAAAAGCTCCTGCCAACTACATTAAATCCTTCTTTTCGAACGTAAGGCTTAAGAGCTTTAGCTGTAGCAAAAATATGTACCTTGGGGGTTAAAGCGTCTTTGCCTTCTTTAGTTAAAGCCTTAGCAATAGCTAGAGCCGGAAAAATATGCCCAGCACTCCTCTCACAGACTAAAAGAATATTCATGCTTTTTTCTCTTTCCGGGATACATTCATAAATAGACCAAGCAATATATAATGAACCACCAAGCTGCTTCCCCCATAACTCATAAAAGGTAAAGGAAGACCTTTAGTGGGAAAGAGACCGCAGCTTATGCCGATATTAATAAAAACCTCTAAAAAAAAGATAAATACGATTCCCCAGGCAATAGCTGACTTAAACTCATCATTTATGGTCTTAGCCAAAAAATACATCTTATGAAAAATAAAAATAAATACTGCCAATAACCCCATTGAACCGATTAAGCCAAATTCCTCAGCAATTATGGAAAATAGAAAATCAGTATGGGCTGCGGGGAGAAAAAACAATTTTTGCCTGCCTTGACCCAGACCAAGACCAAATATGCCGCCGGCACCATAAGCAATTTGGGATTGTATAAGTTGAAAACCTGCTCCCTTAGGGTCAGCAAAAGGATTGAGATAGGAGGTTATTCTCCGCAGCCGATAGGGATGAAAACGAACCAGAAAAAAAGAGACAAATGCCCCGCACAGAATCGTAAAAATAAGGTGTTTTATGCGGGCTCTAAATAAAAAAAGGAAAATTATCGTCCACATCAACCAAAAAACAGCTGTACCTAGATCCGGCTGTAATATTACCAAAAAGCAGATAGAGGCTAAAACTATGCCTAAAGGAAACAAACCTGAACGAACGCTCTTTAGAAGAGCTTTTTTCCTCTGGCAATAGTCAGCACAATATATTAAAAATGATATTTTTAGTAATTCCGAAGGTTGAAAATTTATTCCCCCGAAACTGAACCAACGTTTGGCTCCACTAACCTTCTTACCGAAAATAACTACCAGGATAAGACCGATAATAGTAACCAGCATCATCTCCTTATTGTATTTTTTTAAAAATCCTACATCTATAAGGAGAGTCAAAAAAAACGCTAGTATTGATACTAGTAAAAAGACTATCTGCCGCTTAAAAAAGTAAGCCGGATCGCTGAAATTACCCAGAGCGTAAATACTTGAGGACTCATAAATCATAAGTAAGCCAAAGAAACTAAGGCTTAAAAAACTATAAAATATGATTCGTCTATCTTTTTTTATTTTTTCTTTCATTTAAACTTAAAGACTATTAACCAGGTCAACAAAGCTATCTCCCCGTTCTTTATAATTGGAAAATTCATCAAAACTGGCACACATCGGAGATAATAAAACTGTGTCCCCGGGGCTTGCTTCTTTAAAAGAAGCCAGACTTGCATCTTTTAGACAGGCAAAAATTTCAATTCTTGAAAACTCTCCCAGTTCTTTTTTTATCTTCGCTGCTGCCTGGCCAAAAAGATTAATCTTTTTTACCTGTCTAAGGTATTTAAGAACACTTGCGTAATCTAGACCCTTATCCTTTCCCCCGGCAAGAAGAATAGCTGGTGACTCTAGGCTCTTTAAAGCCCAAATCGTTGAAGCCGGATTTGTAGCTTTTGAATCATTAATAAAAGAAATTCCGTCAATATCTCTTATAAATTGAAACCTATGCGGCAAACCTTTAAACTTTGAAAATACAGCCTCACAATTCAAGCGCTCGACACCAAAAATCTCTGCTATCCTGTAAACCGCAGAGTAATTTTCATTAGTAAACTCACCAGAAAAAAATACTTTCTCTGACTTTATCGCCTCGATAGATTTTAAATCAAAATTAAGACCCTTATTAAGCAGAGCCCAGTCATTTGAATCTTGATTCTTAAATATATTTAGTTTAGCTCTCAAATAATCCTTTTGACTTAAATAACGATCCATATGATCAGGCTCTATATTCAATAACGCAGCTACCAAAGGCTTAAACTTAACTATTGTCTCCAGCTGAAAAGAACTGACCTCTAAGACAATAGTGTCACTTTTCTTTGTCTTTAAGACAAAAGAAGAAAAAGGAACTCCAATATTTCCTCCTAGGTAGACATTTTTAAGTTTCTGCTTTAAGACTTGATGGCAGAGATGGCTGGTTGTGGTCTTGCCATTAGTTCCGGTTATGGCAACTAAACTTGATTTTGTTAACCAAGAACAAAACTCAATCTCACCAACACAGGGTATTGTTAATTCTTTGAGTATTTTCTCTAAATAAGGGCTTTTAGTGTCAACCCCGGGACTAACAATAATTAAATCACAGGTTTTAATAAAATCCCTACTGTGTCCGCCAAGCTCAAATTCCACGCCTTTATCACTATAGTTATCTATTAGGGAAGAGCCAAAGGCACATTCTAGCCTGGCTTCACTAACTTTAACCTTCTTTTTTAAGGCTAATAATAAATCAGTCAGGCAGATACCGGTTTGAGCCCAGCCAATTACAGCAACGCTTTTAAACTTATCAATATCCATCTTTTATAAAAGTTTTTGCTTATTGAAAGTATTTTTGAGGAAAAAGACTCTTAACTTTATCTAAGTTTTAGGGTTAAAAATGCTGCCGCAGCACAAATAACTGAGACTATCCAGAAACGAATAATAATTTTTGGTTCCTTCCAACCCAATATCTGAAAATGATGGTGCAAAGGTGCTGCCTTAAATAGTTTTTTACCTCTAAATTTTACGGAAAATATCTGTAAAATCACGCTTAAAGCTTCAGCTACAAATAATCCACCGCTAATAAATAATAAGAATTCCTGTTTTATAAAAAGAGCAATGGCTCCGATAGCTCCTCCTAAAGCCAAGGCGCCAACATCACCCATAAAAACTTCAGCCGGATATGAATTAAACCAGAGAAAAGCTAAAGCCGCTCCGATTGAAGCCAGACAAACTACTGTCAACTCTCCTGAATTTGCAATATAAGGTATAAAAAGATAATTGGCAAATTTTATATGTCCTACCAGGTAGCTTAAGAGGCCAAAGACTAAAAAATTAATTATAAGTGTACCGATGGCTAAACCATCTAAACCATCAGTAAAATTAACAGCATTGGAAGTGGCAACAATCATCAGAGTAAACCAGAAAATATAAAAATAACCCAGGTCTATAACAATTTTCTTAAAGAAAGGAATGCTCCAGGTAGTTTGATATTCTTTGCTTAAAACTAGTATTAAACCTAAAAAAACACCGATTGCCCCCTGCCAAAATAACTTCTTAGATCTACTTAAGCCTTTTCCTCTCTTAATCTTAGTAAGGTCATCATAGAGTCCTAAGGCTCCCAGGGCCACCATAACCAAAACAGCTAACCAGACAAATAAATTATCCCAGCGGCTCCAAATAAAAATTGAAACTACTATTGCAAAGAGGATGAGCACACCCCCCATGGTAGGCGTACCGCGTTTACCGGTATGTAAGGCCTCAAGATGAACGTGGCCGTACATATCAACCTTCTCAACGATCTTAAGTTTTTTTAGGCGTTTAATAGTAAACTTCCAAAATATCATAACCAAAAGAAAAGAAGTTACAAAAGCGCATCCTCCTCTAAAAGTTATATATTTTGTAATATTGAATATAAAAAACTCATCGGCAAAACGATATAATAAATGATAAATCATGCTTTAATAAATTTGAGGATTTTTTCTAACCCTATATTACGCGAACCCTTTAAGAAAAGCAAATAACTTTTTTTCAATTCCGGCTTGGCTTTAAACTTATCGTTTATAAACTTAGCAATGCTTTCTAAAGAAGTGAAGTGCTTTGCATTTTTATACCCTAATTTAGACAATTTTCGGTTTAAAAAGACTGTCTGGCTGCCAAGAGTGAGGCAGTAATCTATCTTATTCTTAATAAGCTCACCAGCTAAAGACTCATGGTAATATGCTGATTTTTTTCCTAACTCCAGCATATCACCAAGAACAACTATTTTTTTAAAAGGGTATTCCTTTATATGCTTTAAACTTTGAATGCAGGAGTAAGGATTTGAATTGTAAGCATCATTAATCACAAAAATTCCTCTTCTTTTTATTACCTCCATCCTGCCTTTAGGGAAGTCATTAAAACTGTTTGCTCTTTTAATTAAACTACACAAAGAAATATTAAAAAACTTAGCTGCGGCTAAAGCAGCCAGAAAATTACTTAAAAAGTTCTTCTTCTCTAGCTCAAGGTTTAACTCATACTTACCATCAATAAGGTAGGTTGAATTGGTTTTGGTTTTTTTTGCCCTAAGAAAAAGCGAGCCGTTTTCGCTTTGACCAAACCAATATATTTTATTGGGAATTTTGGTTTTTGCTAAATTCTTATCATTATAGTTAAGAATGGCTTTCATCTTAGGGTTCGAAGAGAATAAGGACAATTTTTCCTTTAAAACTCCTCTGATACTGCCTAACCCCTCTAAGTGTACCGGCTTAATAAAAGTTACTATTCCCAAATCGGGCCGGGCTATTCTGGCTAAAGATTCTATCTCTCCCTTATTGTTTGTCCCCAGTTCTAGAATCAAAACTTCTTCATCTCTTAGCTTAAGAATAGTTTTAGCCACTCCTAAAATATTGTTTTCGGTTTTTTTATTCTTTAAAACCTTATATTTAGTTTTAAGCAAGTAAGCGATTATCTCTTTAGTTGTAGTCTTACCAATTGAACCGGTTATTGCCAAAACTTTGGGATTCTTCTTTTTTCGAATATAAGAACAGATGCTGGCTAAAGTTTGATAGGAGTCATCAACTAGAAAAAAAGGAATTTTTTTTGCTAGAGGCATATATTTTTCAGCGACAATAAAACCTGCCCCTTTAGCTACAGCCTGGTTAATAAAATCATGGCCATCAAAATGCGAACCTTTTATAGCTATAAATCCTTGAGATTTTCTTATCTGGCGAGAATCAATAGTAAAACTTTTTATACCCTTAAAGTGGTATATATTACGGATTTCGCTTGGCTTTAAAAGGCGTTTTAAGGCTTTAAAATCAGAAAACATAATTTTATTTCTTTAAAATATCCCGGATCAACCTGCTATCCTTAGAAGGAAACTTCTTATCTTTAATGATTTGATAGTCTTCATGGCCCTTGCCAGCCACTAAAAGACAACTGGCAGCTATAGTGCTGTTAACCCTTGGTTCATTCTTTTTAAGCATATCTATGGCTTTAGCTATGGCTTGTTTTCTCTTTATTATAATGGAATAATTTTTCTTAGCAAAGCCCTTACTTATTTGCCTGCATATTGCTAAAGGATCTTCACTGCGGGGGTTATCGCTAGTTATTATAGTATACTCGGCTAAACTAGCTGAAACCTCACCCATTAGCTTACGTTTGCCGCAATCACGGTCACCACCGCAGCCGAATAAACTTATTATTCTCCCGTAACCAATACCTTTTAAAGACTTTAAGGTTTTACTTAAAGCATCGGGTGTATGAGCATAATCAACAAATATATCTAAAGCTACCCGCTGGAGTCTTCCCTCAATAGGTCTAAGGCCACAAATTGCCCTAGTTAAATCTTTATAAGCAAAGCCTAAAGAACTTACTGTAGCCAGGGCTGCTAAGGCATTTAAAACATTATGCCGGCCTAATAGCCGCAGCTTAAGGTCAAAAGCCATTTTACCTACTTTTAAATCAAAAGCAGTGCTCTTTTGTTTTAATTTTATATTAGTGGCTTTAATTTTTGCCGCCTGATTAGTTCCATAGCTGATAGCCTTAGGGGAATTAATAATTAACCGCTTGCCATAATAATCGTCACTATTGATAATAAAAAAAGCATTTTTATTAGCTGTAAAGAATTTTTTCTTAACCTTGTAATACTTAAGCATTGTTTTATGGTAATCAAGATGATCCCGACTGAGATTAGTAAATACACAGTGACTAAATTTTAGACCTCTTATTCGCTCCTGGTCTATAGCATGAGATGATACTTCCATAACTACATAGGAGGAGCCAATTTTTTTTGCCTTATGTATTATTTTTCGCAAACTTAAAAAGTCAGGGGTAGTATGACTGGCTGTTTGATTTTTGTTACCAATGATGTAAGTTATAGTACTCATCAAGGAAACTTTTTTACCCAAACTTTTTAGAAGGTTATAAATTAAAAAAGCAGTTGTAGTCTTACCATTGGTACCGGTTATCCCTATTAGTTTTAACTCTTTACCGGAAACTGGATAAAATAAATCAACCACTCTAAAGAACTCTTTCCTTATCTTGGTTGTAAAAATTACTGGTTTTTTTAAGCTTAAAGCCTCTACTTTCTTTTTATCCTCCTGGCTACAGACAAAGGCTAAAACTTTTTTATCGACTTCTCCCAATACTGAAAATATATCAAAGTTATTGCGGGAAATTATAAAAAAGATATCGCCCCGGCTAACTTTTCTGGAATCATCACTTATGCCACAAACAGAAGCCTGCGCCAGCGGTTTTTTGATTAAAGAATTTTTAAATAAATCTTTTACTCTCATTTAATTCAATGAAACTTATCCGCCAAAGGCGGATTTAGTTGAATTAATCCTGGGACGCGAGTAGCGTCGCAGGGCTCAATTTAACTCATTTGAGGATATATAAGGCACTACTTGCCGAGCTATACTTTTAAATACCGGAGCTGCCACCACTCCGCCAAAGTGTGATTTCTTAGGCTCATCCACAGTCACGCCAATAACTAAAGGCGGGTTGCTTTCAGCAACAAAGCCAACAAAAGTTGCCCGGTACTTAGAAGGAGAATAGCGGCCCAATTTAGGGTCATATTTTTGAGCAGTTCCGGTTTTACCACCAATTTTTATACCTTCGACTGCGGCTCTTCTGCCGGTACCATCGCTAACAACTTCAATAAGAATGTCTTTTGCCCGGGCAGTAATCTTTTCATCGAATACTTTCCTTTTTTTAGGCTTCAGCTGACGGCAAAAGTTACGCGAACAAACGCTCTTTACGACAAAAGGCTGAACCAAATAACCATCATTAGCTATAGCGGCAAAAGTTTTAGCTAATTGCAGGAGATTAACAGCAATTTCCTGGCCAATCGGTATTATATACTGGGAAGTCCTCGACCATCTTTTTAAGGGCTTAATACTGCCTTTGCTTTCAGCCGGCAAGTCTATACCGGTTACCTTACCAAATTCAAGCCGTTTTATATACTTAAAGTAAGCTTGTGATCCTAAGGATTCCACAAGTTTGGCTACGCCGATATTACTGGATTTTTTAAATACTTCCCGAAAAGTTAAATTCCCGTAGGGCTTCCAATCGTGGAGAGTTGAACCGGGAATCTTATACTTACCATTCTCACAGTAAACTGTATCACTATCACTAAAGGCATTCTCACTGATAGAAGCCAGTAAAGTTACAACTTTAAATACTGAACCCGGCTCAAACATATCAGCAATAGCCCGGTTTCGCATATCTTGGGAGGCAAGTGAACTTATCTTATTGGGATTAAAACCAGGATAGTTTGCCAGAGCAAGTATCTCCCCGTTTAAGGCGTCCATAACAATTACACTCGCTTGTTTGGCCCGAAAATTTTCTACCGTTTCTTTTATGGCTTTCTCACTCCAGTACTGTATCTGAGCATCTATAGTTAACTTCACATCTGCCCCTTTTTGAGGAGCAACTATATGCTGGGATAGCATTATTTTTTTTGAAGACGAATCCTGCAATACTCTTACTAAGCCGTCTTTTCCGCTTAAGTAATCGTCGTAATTTAATTCTAAGCCTTCCAGACCGCGGTTATCAATACCGACAATGCCAAGTAAAGAGGCAGCTAATTTCTCCTGGGGATAAAAACGTTTTTCTTCTCTGAAAAACCCGACTCCTCCCAAATCAAGCTCTCTAATCCTTTCTTTCTCCTCCCAGGAAACCTTTCGTTTTACCCAGACAAACCTCTTCTTCTTACTCAAGGATTTAAGCAGCTTTTCCTCACTTAAGTCTAATTCTTGAGCAATGAGTCTGGCTGTCTTATCTTTATCTTTAACTATCTTGGGGTCGGCAAAAATAGAGTAGCAATTCATACCAGTAGCTAAAATTCTTCCCCGACGGTCAAAAATATCACCCCTCCCTCCTTCTAGAGGCAGAAGACGATAATACTGGTTTGTAGCTAGATCCTTGTAAAATCTATGCTGGAAGACTTGAAGGTAGGTGATTCTGGCTGCAATAATTAAGAAAAGAGCAATAAAAACAAGATAGATACTGATTATTCTCGGAGTATATTTCTTTTGCACCGTGTTATATTATTTTTGAGTTGTTTTAGGCAGTTCAATGAAACTTGCACTTTTGAAGCATAAGCGAACAAAAGTGCCTAGTTGAATTAATCCTGGGGCGCGAGTAGCGTCGCAGGGCTCAATCTTGCTTACAAAGCAATTCTTTGCGAAAGTGAAGGATAATTTGCTAATATAAGGATGTCTTTAAGCGTAGCTATTGATTTTCGTTTGCCAAAGCAGTTGACGTTGATGCTGAAGCACCCATTATACGATTGAGCAGTAAAGCTATTTTGTTGTTATCGACCGTCTGCTTGGATTCGGTGTTAAAGACCAGGATCTTATCTTTCTCCACTGGCTGAAAGTTCTCTTTTTTGGCCCACTGGTTGACTTTCGCAATTGAAATTTCTTTTGTAAGATTATACATTAAGTAGTCTTTTTTATCAACAAGATCGTTGTAGGCCGTATAGTTACTGCTTAGCTGGTAACCTTGAGTAAAAATTTGGATTTTTTGATGCAGATATAGGAGACTGGTGGAAAAAATTATTACTATAAAGAATAGTGGTTTTATTTTTTTCATTATAATCTATATCTTCTCGGCAATACGTAACTTTGCCGAACGCGAAGCCGGGTTTTCCCGGATTTCTTCATCATCGGGTAACAAGGGTTTTTTGGTAATTATCTTTAAGATATCTTCTTGAGCATAATCCCTGAATGTGTGCTTTACTATCCTATCCTCTAAAGAATGAAAAGATATGACTGCTATTCTTGCCCCGGCTGATAAGAAAGGTATGGCCTTTTTTAAACCCTCTTCTAAGGCTGTTAATTCCCGATTAACAGCTATTCGCAAAGATTGGAAAACTCTCGTTGCCGGATGAATCTTAAGATCCCTGTACCTTGTGCCGATTGCATCAGTTATAATATTAGTAAGCTCTGCAGTTGTTGCAATCGGCTTATTCTTTCTTGCTCTAACTAAAAAATTTGCAACTTTTCGGTAATGGCGTTCCTCACCGAATTTTCTGAATATATTCGCTAACTCTCTTTCGCTTAAATTATTTACCAAGTCATAGGCAGAGACAAATGCGTTTTTATCCATACGCATATCCAGGGGGCCGTCTTTTAAAAAACTAAAGCCTCTTTCCGGGTTGCTTAATTGGGGGGTTGAAATTCCTAAGTCAAAGATAAAAGTGTCTACTTCTTTAATATCTAAATCTTCTAAAACTTTATCTAAATCAGTGAAATCAGCTTTAAAAAGCTGTATCCTCTCCTCGGCCTTACCTAGCCGTTTACGTACAAGCTCAAAGGTATCCTCATCTTTGTCCATGCCGACAAAAAGAGCCTCTGGACTCATCTGGCTAAGTACTTTTTGGGCTAAAGCTCCAGCTCCCACAGTACAGTCAACAACCACCTTCCTATTCTGGAGATCTAAGGATTCCAGAATTTGTCTATGCATCACCGGATAGTGGTTTACCTCTGCCATCTGATCATTAAAAGCTGGTTGAATGGTTAATACGCTCATTTTGCACGTGATCTTTTAGTTCTTTTTTTCTCGTTTACTAAGAAATAAGGGAATAATTTTTGTCCGCCAAGATGATAAACCTGAAAACCTGAGAGACTTAGCATTGATAAGCCTAAAGCATCATCAAACTCTTCCTTGCTGGCCTTAAGTTTAGCAACCTTTGTTTTAATAGATGTAGCCATGAGCACCTCCTTTTTTTTCAGAATTCTCTTTAAGTTTCGAAAAGATTCTCAGCCATTTCCTCAAATCTCTTCTTATTATCCTGATAGAACTTACTCCACTTCACCTTATCCCAAACTTCAATTCGATTGACTATACCGACTATCACTATTTCTCTATTAATTTTGGCAAACTCTTTAAGATATTCGGGGACGGTTATCCTTCCCTGTGTATCCGTCTCGATTTCTGTGGCACCGCTGAAAAATAAGCGGTTAAAAAAGCGCGATTGTTGTTTTGTGAATGAAAGTGATGAAAGTTTCTCCTCCAACTTCTTCCATTCTTTTTCGACGTACAGGGAAAGACAACCATCCAGACCACGGGTTATATATAATTTTGTTTGTTTAAGCTTTTTAAGTTTCTCTCGAAATTTGGCTGGCAAGATAAATCTATCTTTTGTATCGAGAGTATGACTATATTCACCGTACCACATTCCACTTTACTCCACTTTGCTCCACAATGTAAATATAACGCGATTACATTGATTTGTCAATAGCCTTTCGGGAATAAATTCTTATGGCACAAGGGGTTGTGTATGTTGGCAGGTAAGGGTACTACATTTTGAGGTTATGGTTTTAATATCTTTTTGGATATTTTTTATTAAAGGCGATAGTGACCTGAATTTTTTCTTATTTCTAAGCTTTTCTAAGAAAAAAATAGTAATTTTTTTATTTAAAATACTTTTATTAAAGCCAATTATATGCGTTTCTATTAAGATCGGCTTGTTTAAACCTTCATCTCTCTCTCCAATATAAACTGCACCGAGATAAATTTTCTTTTCTAGTTTTACTAAAACGCTATAAACACCTTCAGCCGGTTGAGTATAATTCTTAACATAAATATTTGCCGTAGGAAAACCTAACTCCCTTCCCAAACCTTTACCCCGGCAAACTTTTCCTGACAAAGAGAAATTTCTTCCTAAAAAACTCTTTACTGCTTTAAAATCACCTTGTTTTATTAATTTACGGATATGGGTAGAGCTAATGATTTCTTTGCTTTTAGTTTTTTTCTTGATCACAGAAACCTCAAAACCATGCTGCTTAGCCAATCTCTTTAAAGAACCTACACAATCCCTGCCTCCATAGCCAAAACAGAAATCACTGCCGACGATTAATTTTTGAATATTAAAGTGTTTAGAGATAAAGGCTATAAATTCATTCCCGGGCAGCTCCAGTAATTTTCGGTTAGTTTTTAAAAGCCAGAGATAATCAAATCCCAATGATTTAATAAGGGCTTTTTTTTGCTGGCGGTCTGTTATGCAGCCAAGAAAGGTCTTGCGTGGTTTCCATTTATTTTCTAAGCTGAATTTATGCAAGAATTGCTGGGGCAGAATATCAAAAGTTATTGCCAGAGAAGAAATTCTCCTACTTTTAGCCTCTTTTTTAACCTCTTTGAGGATAAAAGTATGGCCTAAGTGTATACCGTCAAAAACTCCGATTGTTGCTACTACCGGCTTTTTTAAATTTGGTAATTTTTTGTGGTAGACTTTCAATTTCTTTCTCTTAAATTATAAGGTTATTTGCTTTAAATGGCTCTGGTCAAAATGTTCTAAATCAACTGCCTCTTCTAATTTGAATTCACCGATTTTTAAACGCAAGATTTTAGTCATATGGGCTCCGCAGCCCAACTTCTCGCCAATATCTTCAGCTAACTTGCGCACATAAGTTCCCTTGGAGCAGTGAACAATAAATTCAACAAAGGGAAAATTAATCTTTGAAATTGTTAACTTGTATATATTGATCTTCCGGGGGGAGCGCTTAATGGTTATGCCTTTTCTGGCTAGATTATACAAACGATTACCTTTAACTCTCACCGCACTTACCATCGGCGGTATTTGATCCATCTCGCCCTGAAATAAAGCAAATGTTTCTCTAACATCTTCTTCACTTAGAGAAGTAAAATCACTCTCGCTAATTATCTGGCCTTGGGAATCACCGGTAGAAGTTACCTGGCCCAATTTTAAGATACCGGCATACTCTTTATCAAAACCGACAAACTTAGGAAAAAGTTTCGTATAATTACCTACCAGTACTATTAAGAGTCCTTCAGCTAAAGGATCAAGAGTCCCGGCATGGCCGACTTTTCTTATCTTAAGGCGTCCTCTTACCACATCAACTACATCGTGAGAAGTAATGCCTCGGGGCTTGTTTATAAAGATAATTCCTTCTGGTTTCTTAGGATTAACTTCCATTATTTTTATTATTAAAAGATTTGAAATGAGTTATGACTTCTTCTTGGGTTTAAAGCCGTTGGTGTAGCGCTTAATAAAAGAAATGATTTTTTTCTCAGTTGCTTCTAAAGAAGAATCCATAGTAGTACCGCTTGCCCGCTTATGACCTCCTCCACCAAAAAACTTTGCCACTCTGTTAACATCAATCCGAGAACGTGAGCGAAGGTTAACGCGGGTCCTATGACTGTCTATCTTCTTAAAAAGAACAAAGACTTCCGGTTCTTTTAGCAGGCGCATTATTGAAAAAACAACTTCTGTAAGATCATATTCGTTTTTCTCCCACTTTGTTATTGTTGCCCAGCATATTTTTCTTTGAGGATCAAACTTTAAACTTGAGATGATCTTACCCATAAACTTTAAATCAGATGGAAGACAAAGGCTATGTATGCCTTCATAAATTTTATGAGGATGTAAGTTGTATTTCATCAATTGAGCTACTATCCGGTGAGTTTCGGCATCAACATTTGAATAAGTAAAATTACCGGTATCAGTAAATATCCCTGTATATATACAGAGGGCGATATTTTTATCCATTACCTTGAACTTCTCACAAAGTACATGCACCATCTGAGAAGTTGAGCCCAGCCAAGGTTCAACCCAATTTATATCGCCAAAATAAGTATTACTTATATGGTGATCAATATTAACAATACAATCTGCCCGGGCTAAAGCATCCTTTACCTTTCCGGTCCTAGTTGAATCGGAAGAGTCCATAACCATAGCTACATCAAAACTGCCATTATTTAACTCATTTTTTATTATCCGGCTGTAAGGCAAAAAAGAGTAGATATTAGGAACAGGGTCATGGTTATATATGACTACCTGCTTTTTAAGTTTCTTTAAGAGGAGATACATTGCCAGTTGAGACCCGAGAGAATCACCCTCCGGGTTCATATGAGCAGTAAGGAGAAACTTTTTGGCCTTTTTAATCTTTTCAATCGTCCGTTTGAGCTCTCTTTTGTGCATCTTCTTCCTTTATGTCTTCTATTTTCTTATAGACATCAACACTGTACCTTATTGATTCATCAGGGAAAAAAACCAGTTGCGGTAAAACTTTAAGGCGAACCCTCTTTCCTAAAGCCCCCCGGATAAAGCCTTTCATCTTATTTAAAGCTACTTTAGCCTTAGGATACTTTTCTTCATTAAGCAGACTATAGTAGACTTTAGCTTCCTGTAAATCAGAAGTAGTCCTGACTGCTGTAATGGAAAGAAACTCTAAATCGGGATCATCAGTCTCTCTCTGGATGATCTCAGTAATCTGCCTTTTTAACTGCTGATTGATTTTTTGCATTCTAAGCGACATAATTATAAACCTTATTTTAAAGCGGTCCTGTCAAGAAATGTGATTATAGCTTAAACTTAAAAACTTATCAACAACAAACTTAAAGCCAAGCTTAGTTCTTCTTTAGAGAAAGCCTCTTATATATCCTCTCCACATGGCTAAGCTCTTCTTTTTTACTAAAAATACCTTTATCTATCTTTTTATACAAGAGCTCCTCAAAGATATTGCCAAAGATTTTAGACGGCTTAATTGAGAGCTTTTTAAGGTCTTTACCTTTAACCTTTAACTTCGTAAAAATTAGAGTTTCTAAGAAAAAATCTATATTCTTTCTCAAGTTCTTATTAGGATAATAAGCATAGAAAAAAATTATTGCCTCAAAACTTAAGGGGCAAAGCAGCTTATAAATTAGGCTTTTTTTCTTACACTTCTCCAATTTTTTTATCTCTTTAAGCTTGGATTTAATAGATGTAATTATGATTCTCTCCCCTTTCTTAAAAGCAAAATCAGCCATCACCTTTTCAATAGTTTTTAAAGGTAAGGCGAGCATAATCCCGGCCAAATAAATCAGCCAGTCTTGATTAATCCTTAGTTTACGAAACTTTCTTCTATAGGTAACAAGCTCTTTTTCTATCCGGATAAAGAATAAAAAGTCAGCTGGCTTTAATCTTATCTTGGGATGAAGAAATCTAAACCCCTCAAGCTCCTTTATCCGCTTTATATAGCGATAAGGCTTGGGTTCCTTTAAAATAAGTACGATTTCATCGCGCAAGCGATGGGAGTTGACCAGGCTCAAGGCCTTAGTATTTATAGCCTGTTTTAATAATTTTCCGGTTTTTGACTCAAATTTAAAGGAAAATCTCTCCTTAAAACGAATTGCCCGCAAAATCCGGGTAGGATCATCAGAAAAACTCTCCTTATGCAGTATTCTTATAAGTCCTTTTTTTAAGTCAGATAGGCCATCGTATAAATCAATTAATCTGCCAAAATCACCTTTATTTAAGCTAATAGCCATAGCATTTATAGTAAAATCCCGGCGTTTAAGGTCATCGACTAAATTAGCTGGTTTTACTCTTGGCAGAGCTCCGGGATAAATATAGTGCTCGACTCTGGCGGTTGCAAAATCTATTCTGTGGCCGCCAACAATAATAGTAGCTGTACCAAAGGCATGGTGGCGGGAAAAATCAACCTTGAATATCTTGGCCAACACCTTAACTACAGCTATTGCCTGGCCTTCGACTACAATATCAAAATCAAAGACCGAACGCCTAAGCAAGAGATCACGCACCACTCCTCCCACTAAATAAATAGAGCAATCTAACTTAGCCGCAGCTAAAGAAGCGGCTTTTAATATCTTTTGCACTTGGCTGGGTAACTTGTTTAATCTGTTCTTCATAATTTAAAATTTCTTAAGCTCGGGGATGAAACTTTTTATGGATTTTCTTTAACCTGGTCTGGTTAACGTGTGTATAAATCTGGGTTGTGCTAATACTTGAATGACCGAGCATAGCCTGGACACTGCGTAAATCAGCTCCGCCTTCTAGGAGATGGGTTGCAAAACTATGGCGAAGGGTATGCGGGCTGACATCTTTTTTTATACCGGCTTTTTTTACGGTTTTTTTTATCATCTTCCATACGCTCTGACGGCTCAAAGACCTGCCGCCCTGGGCCAAAAAAAGATAAGTACACTCCTTAGAAGCTAATAACTTAGCCCGGGCCTGTTCTATATACTTTACTAAAAATTTCTCGGCAACCTTGCCCAAAGGCACAATTCGCTCTTTAGCGCCCTTACCTTTACACTTAACAAAGCCAACATCTAAGTTTAAATCCATAAATTTAATTGTAGTAAGTTCAGAAACCCGTAAACCACAAGCATACATTAATTCCAGAATTGCCCGGTCGCGTATACCTTGAGTCCTTTTTAAGTTAGCTACCTTTAAAAGCTTATTGACTTCGGGAAAAGTTAAAAAATTAGGAATTTTCTTATCAATCTTAGGTGTATCAATTAAATGAGACGGGTCACTTCGGGCAATTTTTTCCCGGAGGAGAAAACGGTGAAAATTCTTAACTGTGGAGAGCATCCTGGCAATACTTACCGGAGCAATTGTCTTACGCAGTTCAAAGAGAAAATCAGAGATATTTTTACGATCAATCTTTCTAAAATCGGAAAGCTTAGCTTTCTTTAGATAATTACAGTATTTTTTTAAATCTTCCTGGTAAGAATATATAGTATTATGAGAAAGTCCCCTTTCAATGCGCAGATAATCAAGAAAAGTTTCGATATATAAGTCCATCTCTATTAAAAAATTACCAGCTAGTATTTAATAAAAAGGGATTCTCTGCCTTTTCTTGGCCAATAGTAGATTCTGGGCCGTGGCCGGGATAAACAATGGTTTGTTCATCTAAGACAAAAAGCTTTTTCTCAATTGAAGAAATCAGTTTCTCACTTGAAGCATAGGGCATGTCAGTTCTGCCAACCGAACGGTAAAAAAGCGTGTCTCCGGTAAAAAGCCAATTGCCTATTTTTAGACAAACACCACCGGGGGTGTGTCCGGGAGTATGGATAACATCGATCTTGCTTCCCTCAAAAGAAAGTTTAACCTTTGAATCATAGAATTGGTGAGGCTTATCTATAAGTAAGGGGGTGCTAAAAAAAGCTGATCCGTTTAACTTTGAATCGGTTAGGAGAAACTCATCTTCCTTATGTACATAGAAAGTCTGGTCAAAATCCTCTAAAGAACCAACATGGTCATAGTGTGCATGGGTTAGAGTAATAAACTCTAAGCTCAACCCCTTTTTCTGGATAAATCTTTTTATCTTAGTAGAAGGATAAGGTGCGTCTATGAGAAAGGCATCCTTAGTCTTTTCGCTAAAAACAAGGTAGGCGTTATTAGCCAGGCTTCCAACAACAAAGGTTTTTAATTTTAATTCATCCATTTTTCTGCATCAGAATAAGTAAAAGACTTTTCAAATCTCCTCTTAACGCCTTCGGTCTTTTTGATTAAATAGTTACACTTTAGCTGGCTCATATTAGGCATTGCTTGGACCTGGTCTCTAATATTAATTATTTCTTCATAGAGAGAGTAGATTTCTTCTTTACCCTCTTGGTTAAAAAAAGAGATCATCTGTTCGACGTTCATAACCGCCTCATTTATAGCCCGTTTTCTCCTCTTAAAGCTCTTATCCTCAGCTAAAGATCCGATTAGCTCATCCAGCCAACCCCGGACAAAAACATAGTAGTCGTGATAGGCTTCTTTGGACGGTTTATCAGAGTACTCCTTGAAATCTATATAGACCGGGGCCTCTTTAGTATGCTTTTTCTTGCGGATGAATTTCTTGCGCAAACTATGACATCCACTCTGACTAAAAACCAAAATTATTAATAGGAGTATTGAAAATTTTCGCAGACAACTATTTTTCATAACTTAAAGAATTATACCATCTGGGACCAAAAAAAGCCATAAAAACTTGAGGCAGTAAGGATTACTTAATAATAGACTTTATAGAAGTACAAACCGCAAGCCGGAGCAGGTTTATTAACGTAAGATTTTTTCTGCTTAAGTATAGCAGATATATCTTTAATGAGGACTTCCTCCTTAGCCACCTTAACTAAGAAAGTAACGATATTGCGAGCCATGTTCCGCAAGAAACCATTGGCTTTTATATCAATATAAATGTAATTACCGTATTTTCTTACCCTTATATCCATAAGATCTCTTATACAATCCTTATACTTCTTAGCTTCTTTAGCAAAAACAAAAAAATTCTTCTTACCAATGAGCTTTTTAGCTCCGCTTCTGAGTTTACTTAAATTAAGCTCAGTAGCAATATGCCAGACAAAACCACAATTAAATACGGAATAGTTTGACCCGCAATAAATTATATAGCGATAAATCTTAGACTTAGCGGAAAACCGGGCATGAAACTGTATAGAAACCCTTTTTACCTTTTTAACCCTTATATCAGGAGGTAAAAAATCATTTAGAACTTTCTTTATGCTTTTTAAGGGAATCTTTGAATCAACCTTAAAATTTACAGCAAAAGCCTTAGCATGCACCCCTCTATCAGTCCTGCCGGCATAGGCAATTCGGATTTTCTCCTTAAAGAGCTTATAAATTGCCTTCTCCAACTGGGCCTGGACAGTATTTTGCGCCGGGGTGCGCTTTTCCTGTATCTGGAAACCAAAGTAATTGCTCCCCAGATATTCGATTTCTAAGAATATGTTTCTTTCCATATCTATATTTTAAGTAAAATTATAGACAAAATCCTAAAAAAAACAACAATTTCTTAATAAAATACTCTTTACTGCTACTACAGGAAAGATATAATAGAACCAATGGAAAACAAGCAATCTAAAATCTCTACTTCCTTTAAAATCTTTATATCTCTCATTCTCTTAATAGGCTTATCAGTTCTTGGTTATTCTTTAGTACAGCAAGGTGAAAGCCTACCTAGAGTAATTGCTTTACTCCTTGCAGTTATTGGGGCTGTCGGTTTATTTCTTATTGGCGGAATAAAAATATTTAAACGCCTGAAAAACTTATCCGACTTATCTCCGGCTGAAGAGACCTACGCCAAAGATTTAAGTAAATCCAAGTTTATTATAACTTTATTCAAAGACCTGTCCTCCGGTACATCCACTGCAGTAAATTTTTTAGTAATATTAGGCTATATGGTAAAGTGGTTACTTTTCTGGATATTTGCCGGAAGTTCCCTGATGCTATTAATACAGGGTACTAGCCTATTTGATACCCTTATTATTTTATGCCTGACAATTACCTGGTGCCCCTGGTTGGAAGACTTACTATTAAAGAAAATAAATTATAAAATAGTATTTGTTTTAAAAGTAGTAGCCACAATTTCTATCTTTGCAATAGCTATTGCCATAACCTCTTAAAAAGGAGCAAACACATGGAAAATATAGGAGCGCTTCTAGATAAATTAGTTTACTTTGCAATAGGTACTTACTGTCTCTGGGCCTCAGTAAAAAGAAAAGAAAAACTAGGCGATAAAGCTGCCTTAATGAGATTATGCGGTATTATTTTTATTATCGTAGGAGTTGTCTTTACTCTTGTATCAATAGGCCGCTGATTTTTATCTTAGAAGAAATAAATTATGGATAAAAAACCTATTCTTATTTTTATAAGCGGTATAGCCGTGGGCCTTATAATAATTTCAGTTTTTAATACTGATAAGAAAAATACTTCCGAGCATGATTTCTCTGGAATTGATAACTTAGAAGATACTAGGCATTCCCGGGAAACCATTGATGATTCGCAGGATGCTGAGATCAATATAATACAAATGAATACTGAGGAAGCTTTTGTTGTTATTAATGCCGGTAAAGATAGGAATATACACCTAGGTAGCAAATTATACGTTATGCGAGACGGCCTACGAATAGCAGAATTAGCAGTTATTGAGGTTAGGGATGAAATTAGTGGGGCTGATCCTGTTCCCCGGTCAGATATACATAAAATCAAAAACTGGGATAGGGTAATTATCGCCAAGTAATAAATTTAATACTCATGCATAGCCTTAAAAGCAAACAAAAATCACTAATAATTGCTATCTTATTTCTTATGACTACCATCTTAGGGTATTCTCAAGAATCACCGGAAAATGGTATAAAAAAAGAATACTATCCTAATGGCAATAGAATGCGTGAAATTCCCTATAAAGACGGAAAAATAGATGGACTTGCAAAAGAATACTATGAAGATGGCACCTTAATGAGAGAGATGGAAATAAAAAACGAAAAGTTTAATGGTTTAACTAAAGAATATCGTGAAGATGGCACTTTATCTGGAGTTATGCAATATAAGAATGACGAACCACACGGAGAGTACACTACCTACCATTGGAATGGTAAAGTTTTTGAAAAATTTCATCACGAAAATGGAAAACTAGAAGGCCAAGCAAAAGTCTATAATGATAATGGCAATTTGGCCATCGAAGCAATGTATGAGGATGGCACCCTAAACGGACCTGAAAAGAGATATTATTACAGTGGCGCTTTAAGTGAAGAGGTTACCAATAAAAATGGTGAATTCCACGGCAAGATGACAAAATACCGTGAAGACGGAACTTTAGAGTCTGAATCTATATATGAAGAAAGCGAACTTAAAAGCAAGATCGAATATGACGAGCGTGGACAAACCAAATTATGAAAAGAAATAGATTTTTTCCTGTGGTCTTAAGATCTTTGGTATTAATTTTAGCATTTATAATATTCACGGGAGGACGCCCTGTCTTTCATGAGATCACTCTAGAACAGCTCATTCAGCAATCAGATGCTATTCTGATTGTTTCAGGAAAGGAGCCTTTCCAGACAAAATCAGAGTGCTTTATATCAGACTATTTTCTAATAGAAGAAGTCCTCTTCTCCACAGATAAATTAAAACTACTCCAACCAGGAAAAGAGCTTATTGTAAATAACCGAGGTCTGGCAAGTCACTTTGACTGTGAAGCTAGAAAAAATAACCCTTCAGGTGTTTCATTTGCTGCAAATCGTTATTACCAGTTATCACCTACTACCTTGAATTCTCTTGAAAAACCAATAATTTTTATTAAGATATCGGGAAAAGGATCTGCTCAGGATCTCCCGGAAGTCTCTTTTACCCATGACTGGGCCTTTGAAGATTCAAAACATAAAGAGTTGGTCGTTGATAAGATAAAAATACGACATAGATGAAAATATCTAACAGCTCAATCCAGTTGATTTCTGGTCTTATAAAAAAATAATAAAGGAGATAAAGAATGTATCAAAAAACTTGCGTTCGCTGTCAGGAAAAGATAAGTGATAAATTTAAAATTTGTC
>CAJXAF010000018.1 GCA_913050175.1 uncultured bacterium | reverse complement strand
TTGCCTTCTAGCAATTTAAGGGTTTCTTATGTTTTAAATTACGATAACTCTTTAATTCCTCCTGGTTATATGGATGTGGTTCTTAATGGGTCTTTAAAGGATAATTTTTATGAAGCCAGAACTTTTTGTCTTGAAAATGAGGTTAAGCCTTTATTGGATATGGGGCTAGGTAAGGGGTCAAATTATAAAAATACGCTTGTTGTTTCTGAAAAGGGTATTTTAGAAAATGAGTTAAGATTTTCCGATGAATTCGTAAAGCATAAGATCTTGGATTTAATCGGCGATTTATATTTAACCGGGCCGATAAGAGCCCATATTATTGCAATCCGGGGCGGACACACCTTAAACATACGCTTGTTGGAGAAATTACGTCGTTATAAAGAAAGGGTAAGAAGTGCCGGGATAGGCTCTGTGGCTCGCTTTGTTCCCGCATCAGGTGTTCTTAATGCAGAAGAAATCATGCAGATTCTTCCCCATCGTTACCCATTTTTGTTAGTTGACCGAATTACACACCTGGAAAAAGGAAAGAAAGCAACCGGGATAAAGAGCGTCACCATGAACGAACATTTTTTTCAGGGCCATTTTCCGGGAAAACCAATAATGCCGGGAGTTTTGCTAGTTGAAGCTATGGCTCAAGTAGGTGGTGTGCTTATGTTAGCCTGTGAGGAACATAGGGGCAAACTTGCCTTTTTTATGGCTGCTAACAATATAAAATTTCGTAAAACAGTCGTTCCCGGTGACCAGGTAATCATAGAAGTGGAAGCCGGAAAAATTAGAAGTCGAACCGGCACGGTAAATACGAAAGCTACTGTTGATGGCAAGGTTGTTGCCGAGGCCGAGCTTATGTTTGCCTTAGTTGAATCATAATACCTACCTTTTAATTAACCCTATATAAGCTCTTCTTGTCTCTTTACTTGTGAATTGCCCATTCTCTTAGAGGCCTATTAAATTTGATCTAGTTTTTTCGTTGCCCTCCTTTTATTTTCTGATATAATACTCAGAAGTTATGACTACTAAGATAAAAAGGAGGAATGTGTCTTCAAAAATTGATTCACGAGCTATAATTAATCCCGGGGCCAAAATAGGTGATAATGTTGTTATTGGACCCTATGCTATAATTGGTGAGGATGTAAAGCTTGGCGATAATTGCTGCATAGATTCTTATGCCCAGGTTTTAGGCTATACTGAGCTGGGGGCCGGGTGTCATCTATTTCCTTATGCAGTTGTTGGTAACATACCTCAGGATTTAAAATATAAGGGCGAGAGGAGCTTTCTGGTTATTGGAGAAAATAACCGAATCCGGGAATTTGTCACAATAAATCCTGGTACAGATAAAGACACAAAGACAATTATTGGTGATGATAATCTTATTATGGCTTACTCTCACGTTGCCCATGATTGTTTAATTGGCAATAACAATATTTTAGCTAATTCTTCTACCCTCGCCGGCTATGTTGGTATAGGTGATAGTGTAGTTATTGGCGGGTTAGTAGCGATACATCAATTTTGCAGAGTAGGCGACTATGCAATTATTGGCGGCTGCTCAAAGGTGGTCCAGGATATACCTCCTTACTCTATGTGTGATGGGCATCCGGCAGTTATCTGTGGACTTAATTTAGTAGGTCTAAAGCGGGCAAAGTTTAACAGAGAAACTATAAATACCTTAAAGAAAGCATCAAAGATACTCTTTTTTGAAAATCATCCTTTTAGTGAAGCTAAAGATATTGTGGGGAAAACCTTGCCAGCTTCAAAAGAAATAGATGTCCTTATAGATTTTGTTTCTTCGACAAAGAGAGGAATAGCTAAGTAATTTTTTACTTTTTATTAAATTATGATATTAGGTATTATTGCCGGCAATCGCAACCTCCCTCTGCTTCTTACCCAAAGAATCAAGCAAGATAATTCCCAAATTAAAACAGTGGTTATAGCCTTTAAAGGTGAAACCAAAAAGGAAATTGTAAAATCAGCAGATAAAGTTTGTTGGTTGGAAGTTGGAAAGTTAGGTCAATTGGCCGAAACACTCCAGAAAGAAAATATCAGTGAGTGTATTATGATTGGCCAGATAAATCCTTTGCGAATATTTAACCAAAAAAACTGGGATGAGGAGTTGCTAAGGGTAGTAAAGAAGGCTTGCGATTTTCGGCCCCATGCTATTTTTTCACAAATAATAACTTACTTAGAAGACAGGGGCATAACTTTTTTGGATTCTACCCTTTATCTTAAAAGTGATTTAGCAAGTCAGGGGGTAATGAATGATATTACTGTAGGCCAGAAGCAAAATCAAGATATAGAATTCGGTTTAAAGATGATTTCAAAGTACGTTGAATTAGACTTAGGCCAAACTCTGGCCGTTAAAGCTGGTTCTGTAGTTGCCCTCGAATCCTTAGAAGGAACGGACAATACAATTAAAAGAGCTTATAACTTAGCTTCAAAAGGTATAACTATCTTAAAGTTTAGTAAGCACAACCAAGATCTTCGCTTTGACGTCCCGGTCGTGGGAATATCAACCCTTAAGTTGCTTAAGAGAATAAAGGCAAAATCTTTAATTCTTGAAAGCAATAAAGTAATTATTTTAAATAAGAGTGAGTTTTTAAAAAAAGCTAGAGAATGGGGTATTGCTGTAATCGGTAGAGAGAAATTAAGTTCTTAAATTTATCCCAGAAGTTTTTGAGCTAAGAAAAGTCAATAACTGTCAAGTTACCCACCTTATTAAGTCATGCGAATCTTTATAACAATTTTTATTTTCTTAAATTTATTCCTTTCTCCCGGAGTAGAATTGTCTATTTTTGGCTTTAATTCTAAGACGGAAAATTCAAACTCTAAAATTGTAGAAAATTATTTAACCGCTGCTTCACTCTTAAAAGAATCCGGTGATTATGAGAAAGCCATTGATATATTACTTAAGGCAAGTGCTAAAAATAAAGATCCTCGCCTGGATCAATACTTGGGTAGAGTGTATTTTCTATCAGGTAAATCAAAAGATGCCTTGGGAGTATTTAAGAAAAAACGAAAAAAAGACTGGTTGGATTTTCTTTATCTGGGGTTAATCCATGAAGAGTCTGGTGAGTACACTTTAGCAATTAGGAATTTTAAAAAATCTCTAAATCTGCGAAAAACTAGCATTTCTTTATACCGTCTGGCTAAAATCTATCGACGGCTAAAGAAATATGACCAAGCAGTTAAAAACTTTAAAGAAGTTATCAGGATTGATTCCAGTATTGTCCTAGCGTCTTATTACCTGGGAGATTGTCTCTTTAAGTTAAATGAAAATAGCCAAGCCTATAAGTATCTAGTTAAGGCAATAAATGTTTACCCCGATTCTGGTGAGATTAAGGATAAGCTAAAAGAAGTAAAAGATTCCTTAGGTGAGGAGTTTTTTAATAAGAGAAAGATAGCCGAAGATAAAAAAAGAAAGGCTATTAAGCTCGCACCTTATCTTATAAAAAAAAATATACCTTTGGTTAAAGTTGGTATTGCCTTGGATTTAAGTGAATTTTCTTTTTCTTGTGGATCTGATTTTATCGCCCGAGACAGTAGTTCTGAATTTAAAGCTAAAGCTAATCAGCTTTATACAATTGTCTTTAAAAATAATAAAATACTTATGACTGAATATCAGAAAAATGAAGTTATAAGAACTTTTAGCAGTGATTTTGCAATTAGAGCTACAACCACCAACCAAGAAGCATCACCTTTTTTAATTCTTAATGTGCTCTATGGCAAGGGTAATTTCTGGCATAAACAAATAGACCGTGTCTATAAGGGGAGCCTGAGCGTCACCATAAAGAACTCTAAAATGACCCTAATAAATATTCTTAACATTGAGGATTACTTAAAAGGGGTGCTCTCAGCTGAGATTCCGGCCCGCTCACCAAAGCCTGCTTTAAGGGCTCAGGCGGTAGCGGCAAGAACTTTAGCAGTTAAAAACCGCGGTAGGCATAAGAGTCGGGGCTTTGATTTTTGCGCTGATGTTCATTGCCAGGTTTATCATGGTGTGTCAGCTGAGACTAGTTATACTACTGAGGCAGTCGATGATACTTACGGTGAGGTTATCACCTATAAGGAAAAGCCGGTTGAAGCTTTCTACCACTCTAACAGCGGGGGCTGTCTTTCTGCTGATACCTTCGGTGAGATTGACTATCTGGAGGAGAAAATCGACTCTAAGGAGAATTTTAAGGAATTCTCGGCCTATAGCCAAGAGTATTGGTTTTTTGATGACCCTAAGACATTTTCCCAAAATAATGGAAGAAGCAGTTATCGTTGGCAGCGAGTTTATGATAGCCAGGACTTTCTCTTAGCTTTTGGCTATAAGATAAGTGATTTAAAAAATATTATTCCTTTGGCGATAGGTGATTGCTATCACTATAAAGAACTAAAAGTTATAACATCTGACAATCAAAAGCAAATTAGCAGAGATTTAAAAATAAGAAATTATTTTGATAAATTAAGGAGCAGTTCCTTTAAAGTAGAGATTAAAACCTCTAAAAGAGGTGATGCTTCCATGATCTTTTTCTGGGGGGCCGGCTTTGGCCACGGAGCCGGTATGTCCCAGGAAGGGGCAATTAATATGGGAAAGCAAGGCTATGACTATAAAGAGATTTTAAGTCATTATTATCCAAAAACAACCCTGTCTAAAAGCTATTAGCACTTCTATTTAATGAGGTATTCCTCAATTTTTTCGGCCGAGTCAATTTTTAAGACTTGATTCCAGAGTTCTTTATCTTCCATGCAAAGATAAATCGGAGTTACCTTATCATAACGCCTAATCCACTCGAGAACTTTTGCATAAATTTCTTTACGGAGAAGCTTGTTGTAACGCAGTTTTTTATCCTCGCCGATAAGTAGTTCACTATAAAATATATTACTTTTGGGAAATCTTAACTCAGCCCTGGTTTTTAATTGCCGATTACAGCGCAATGTCCCTAAGCTTATCCAGGCAAAGCCAGGGTTTAAATCTGAATATAGCCTGTCAATGAGGTGTTTATAGGAGTGCTGCCAGTCGTTTGAGTGGATTATGGGATCGAAATGAAAACCTATTCCATAGCCGGCAGTTTGTAATATTCTTGCTCCAGCAAGACGTTCATCTAAGGAGGCAGCGCCAATTTCCTCTGAGGTTATTAAAGCTTTAGGATTAAGTGACCAGGAGATTACTATGTTTTTACTCGGGGCAATATCTAAAATATTTTTAATATTAGCGCTCTTGGTTTTTAACTCAAAGATAACATTTTTAGTTTTAAAGTAGGGGATAAGCTTTTTTGAGTATTCGGTTATATGGTCAAGGGCTAGGGAATCACAGAATTCACCGGTACCGATACGAATTCGCTCCTTTAATTTCTTACTGAAATTATCAAATTTGTTAAAAAACTCATCAATATTTGCCGGTAACAAAATTCCGGGAAAGTTAGTATATTGCTGGAGGAAGCAATAGCTGCAGTCATAAGGGCAACCAAAACCAAGGTTAAATATCCAGTAGCCGCAACGTAGGTGATGTTTTGTGCAAGGGCAGGGTTTTAGAAAGTCCCACTTTTCCTTAATAATAAAGACAATCGGTTTTTTTAATTCTGCCAGAGTAAATTTATTACTCTTTAAATATTGGCTGTAGCGGCTTATTTGCTTTATCGGCGTTTCAGGAAATCGTTTTCTAAAGTTTTCTACTAAATAGCTATCCTTAACACTCCTTTCTACGAAAATCTCTACTGGTTTAAATACTTTTCGTACCTGCCAATTATCATCTAAAGGGTTGCGTAATTGTGATAGGAATAATCTTTTACTGTCGATTTTTTCTTGTGCCCAGGTTAGAGGATAACGGCGTTCTATTAAAGTATTCTTGATAGCTGAAAATTTATTTGATCCGGAGTACTTTTCAATATTGGCAGTTTCTTTAAGAGAACTTAAAATACTCTTCTGAGATACTTGGTCCCGGCGCATAATTTCAAAGATTAGGCGCTCTAAGCTTTGAAGCTGATTTTTATTGGCTTTAAAGTCAAATTGATCTTTTAATATATTTTTTAATCTTTGATTCATTACTTAGGGCTTAGTTCTTTTAATACTTGCTCACAGTAAGCTGCTTCTTTTACTTTAGCTCTCTTTAAAGCTCCCTTCTTAAAGATAAAACACTTATTTTTCAACTCTTGGTAGGCTAGTTTGTATTGGCTTTGAGTTAAAGCATTACTTTTAATCAATTTAGATAGGGCATAAATCCTAAATTTATCCATGGCCGGATATTTTTTTGATTGCTGGTTTGGGTGTCCACCTTCCTTAATAGTTAAGTATTGAGGAATTAAAAATACTGGATACTTAGCAGTAATCCTTAGCCAGAGATCATAGTCCTCACAAGCCGGCAAATTTTCATCAAAAGGCCCGATCTCCTTAAAGATATTTTTTTCAATTGCAACAGTTGAAGGACTCACACAGCAAAGCTTTAATGAGTCGCTGAATATAATTCCCTCTGGTTTTTTATGATAGGCCTTTTGAGCCAGGAGCTGGCCGTTTTTATACCAGATTTCTTCACTGTGGAAAATCTTATATTCAGGGTGGTCTTTAATGTAGGCAGAATTAATTTCAAGTTTTTGGCGGCAGAAACGATCATCAGAATCAAGAAAGGCTATGAATTTTCCTTGAGCCTGTTTTATTCCCTTATTGCGGGCTGAAGAGACCCCTTTCTGCTTTTGATAAAAGTATTTTAGCCTCTGGTCCTTAAAATCTTTTAGCATTGTTTCTGTACCATCGCTTGAACCATCATCGATTATGAGTAATTCATAGTCAGCAAAGGTTTGCTCCAGAACTGAAGCTATAGCGATTTTGAGGAATTTTTTGCGGTTATAAGTGGGAATTATTACAGTAAAAAATGGTTTTTTCATATATTTTCCCTAATTTTTCTTCGGTCTAGTATTATAGAGCACATCCAAATGCTCGACAATGTTTTTATTTTGACTAAATTTTAGGTGTGTTATAATTATCTCTATGGTTAGAAGTCCTAATTTAGTAGCTTAAACCAGGCAAAAAGGAGAGGAAAAGGTGGATACAAAAACTTCAATTAAAACGAGAAGGTCAGTAAAATATTATGATTCTGAGTATAAGATGGGCGATGAAGAAATCAAGGAGTTGTTTTCTTTAGCCTTGTTGTCGCCCACTGCTTTTAATATTCAAAATTGGCGTTTTCTCATAGCCAGCAACAGTAAATTGCGGGAAGAATTACGCAAGGTATCCTGGGACCAAGCTCAAGTAACAGACTCATCACTCTATGTTATTATTTGTGTAGACTTAAAGGCCTGGGAAAAGGAGCCTAAGCGTTACTGGAGGGATGCACCTCAGGAAATTCAAGATTTTGTTATCCCGGCAATGGATTCATATTATCGCGGTAAAGACCAGGTTCAGCGGGATGAAGCTATGCGATCAGCTGGTATTGTGGCTCAAACTTTGATGTTAGCCGCCAAATCAATGGGTTATGATTCCTGCCCCATTGATGGCTTTGATTTCGAGGAAGTTGCTAAACTTATAAAGCTCCCTTCAGATCACGTAATTGCTTTAGCTGTAGCTATTGGTAAAGGCACTAAAGAAGCCTGGCCAAGGCCAGGGCAATTGCCTTTGGATGAAGTTTTAATTCACAATTCTTTTTAGGATAAGAAAAAGGAGATGAGAGGTGAAAAAGAGAATTTTAGTTGTTGATGATGAAAAAGAAGTTTGCGATGTGATTGCGGCAATCCTTGATAAGACTGGACGTTTTGAAACTAAAAAGGAAAATTCATCAATTAAAGTTATAGAAGCTGCTGAAGAATTTAAGCCCGATTTGATAACTATGGATTTAATGATGCCTGAGGTTGATGGTGCTTCCTTAGCCAGCCAAATTAGGGAAAATCAGCAATTAAAGAATATTCCAATTATCTATATTACTGGCCTTATAACCAAAGCTGAAGAGTCAACTCATGCTTGCGATGAGTTAGAAGATTATATTGCTAAACCTTTAGATGCTAAAGAGCTTATTGATAAGATCAATGCTTTGATTTCTTAGGTATTGGGAGGATTAAAGGTGGATAAAAAGATTGCTTTTTTTGATACAAAATCTTATGATCGACAGTCATTTGATATGGTAAATCGCGATTTTAACTTTGGGATAACTTACTTTGAACATCGTCTAAATACTAACACTGTTGATTTAGCTACTGGCTTTGATGCTGTCTGTGTTTTTGTTAATGATATTATTGATAAAGGAGTTATCAAAGCTCTGGTTGAAAATAAGGTGGGGGTAATTGCCTTGCGTTGTGCCGGATACAATAACATTGATTGTAAGGCTGCCGCCAATTCGATAAGCGTAGTTAGAGTCCCGGCATACTCTCCTTATGCGGTGGCCGAACACGCAACCGCTTTAATGTTGGCCTTAAATCGAAAGACCCACAAAGCCTATTACAGAACTCGTGACGGTAATTTTTCGATCAAAGGATTACTTGGTTTTGATATGCATACTAAAACTGCCGGTATAATTGGTATGGGGAGAATTGGCCGCTGTTTGGTTTCAATCCTAAAAGGCTTTGGTATGAAAATTTTAGCTTTTGATGCTTATCCTGATAATGCTTACGCTAAATCAGCCGGAATTGAATACGTAAGTTTAAAAGAGCTTTATAGTAATTCAGATATAATTTCTTTACACTGTCCGCTTATTAAGGAAACCGAACACATGATAAATGAAAAAAGCATAAATCAGATGAAAGATGGAGTCATGTTAATCAATACCGGCCGGGGTAAATTAATAGATGCCGTAGCTTTAATAAAGGGGCTTAAGCGAAAAAAAATAGGCTCTGCCGGTTTAGATGTCTACGAGCAGGAGAGTGGGTACTTTTTTGAAGATTTATCAAGCGAAATGATTGCCGATGATGTTTTAGCCAGACTCCTGACTTTTCCTAATGTTTTAATAACTTCCCACCAGGGGTTTTTTACAGTCGAGGCTTTAACCAGAATAGCGACTACTACATTAAATAATTTAAAAGAGTTTTTTAAGGGAGAAAAACTTACTAATGAGGTTTGCAATAAAGCAAAGTAGTCTTATCTAAAGTAATATAAAAAGGAGGCGGGAGTGGATAATTCAGAAAACACAATAAAACCAATTACTGAAAAGAGCCTGGACCACAACTTAAGTGTTCCTTTATACCTTATCTTAACAATCTTATCATGTGGCTTGTTTAATCTCTATTGGAATTACCGACAAATGCAAGCTTGTAATGATTTATCAGGAAAAAAAGAGTTTGATTTTTGGCTCTGGCTTTTGCTCAGCTTTATTACCTGTGGAATATATCATGTAGTTTATCAATATAAGATGGGAGTAAGCATAGTTGAGATTCAAAAAAGCCGTAATAAGGTTTTGTTTGAGAATTTACCGATAATAAGCGTGCTTGTGACGATTTTTGGACTATCTATAGTTGTTGATTGCATACACCAAACTGAAATTAATAAGTTAGTAACGTAAAATAAAATATCTATGTTAAGTTCTGTACCGATAAATTTAAGAGAGCCGATGTTAACTCAAAAGGCAATTTTAAAAATTGCAGTCTTTTTGGCGATTTTTCTAATTGCTTTATCAGGAATTTTCTTTTATTATTTCAAGATAGATTTTCTCCGACACCTTCCGAAAATAGTGCTTTGTCCTTTTCGTTTCCTAACTGGCATCAACTGTCCGGGCTGCGGCACGGTAAGGGCAATGCTTTCTTTGGGGCAATTTAAAATTAGGCAGGCTCTGGCGCTTAACCTCTTTTCTTTACCTTTATTTCTTGGCATGGTAGGGTACTTATTTTCTCTTAAAGTTCCTCGCCAGTTTAGTTCAAGAGGAGTTTTGAGGTTATTGGTAGCAGTAGTTTTTATAATTTGGCTTTTACAGCTAGGAGATATTATAAGATAAAGGAGTAAAATGCAGGATTTTCAATGGACTAAAAGGTTATTTAAAGCTGTTGACAGTAAAGATTCTGAGAGGTTCGTTAAGTACTTAACTGAAGATGTCAGTTTTCGTTTTGGCAATGGGCCGACCGTTAAAGGCAAAGCCGCAGTCTTAGATTCAGTCAATGGACTTTTTGCCGGTTTAAAAGGCTTAGAGCACCAGATAATTGAAATTTATCAGCAGGCTGATACCATATTTTTTCATGGTTTTGTAACTTATACCCGGCTTGATTCAAGCACTTTAAAAGTTGCCTTTGCCAATGTTTTTAAGATGCAAGCTGAGCTCATAAAAGAGTATCTAATATTTGCTGACACTTCCGAATTGTTTAAATAAATTTTATCATCTAAAAAAGGAGAGTTTATGCCCCTAGCTAGTATTTCTCGATTTTATTTTTCTGCTCTTTTCCTCTTGATTACTTTTAACCTATCTGCCGGAGAGAATCTGGCAACCACCGGCTATATTGATACTCACATGCACTTAACTATTGCCAAAAATAAAAAACAAGGGCAGTCTAATTCTAGGAAAAAACCACAAATGATAGGAAATGCCAGGCTCAAGGAAACCATACGTCAGGGTAAATCACCAAGAGGACCAAAGGCAAGAGGAGGTCAAAAGTCTCAAAGCCAAAGCAATGAGGAGTACATAAAAGCAGCAGAGAATTTAATTGTTCTAATGGATGAGTATGGAGTCGGAAAGTGTCTGCTTATGCCGCCGCCGCAAATACCAGAGCAGAGTAAAAAAGTTAACAATAATTATAAAAATTGTCTGGAGGTTGTAAATAAATTTCCCGATCGGTTTGTTTTAGTAGCTGGTGGAGGAACGCTCAATCCTTTAATCTATGGCACTGATGCTGAATCAGTAACTGACCAAGTGCGGAAAAAGTTTGAGCAACAAGCTAAAATTCTCATTGAAAATGGAGTAAGAGCTTTTGGTGAGATGTCAGTTCTCCATGTGGCTATGGCTGAGCATCATAATTATAGTCAGGCACCGGCTGATCACCCTTTATTTTTGCTCTTAGCTGATATTGCTGCTAAGAATAATCTCGCTATCGATATACACATGGAGGCAGTAGTTAGTGATCAGGCAATAGTTGATTCTTTAAAGCAGGTTTCTCATAACCCCAAGATCATTCCGGCAACTATTGGCGGCTTTGAAAATCTGCTTATTCATAACCGGGGAGCAAAAATTGTTTGGCAGCATATTGGCTGGGATAATACCGGAGGTACTACCCCGGAGCTTTTAAGGAAACTTCTTGCTAAGCATCCTAACCTTTATCTGGCTTTGCGTCGAGAGGAGGGCGCTAAAGCAGGAAGAAGTTTTACGCCAAATCGAATTGCTGATGAGAGCGGCAAGCTTTATCCACAATGGTTAAAGTTAATTAATGATTTTCCTGAGAGAATTATGATTGGTTCTGATGAATTTGTAGGAATTCCCGGCAAAACTAAACGGATGCCACAGTCATTTGAGGAGACCTGGTCGATACTTAAACAGTTGTCTAAGGAAACAGCAGAAAAAGTTGGGCGGCTGAATGCTAAGAGAGTCTATAGTATTTCTGATTGATTACGGAGCCTTGATCAGGGTATTTTTGTAGTCAATAGTAGGACTATAGAACTCATTGTAACCAGGAACAATATAATAAAAAGAAAACGGCAGCTGTTTAGTATTTCCCTCGACTTTTAGCTTTAGCTTATCAGAAAACCTTTCATAGCTCTCTTGATTCCTGTAAACATCTTTAATTTTTTCTCCTAACTCCTTATTAAAACCCTCTTCAATTGCTTTCAAAAGGTTATCAAAATTACCTTGTTTTTTATGGTAGAGCTCTACATCGACTTCTTTTATGCCTTTTGGCAGGAGATTTAAAATCTCCTCAAGATTTGACAGGTAAGGTATGTAAGGACCAATATGAATTCTCAAATTTATCTTATTGTCGATTATTGCCCGGATTGTTTTTAAACGCTGCTGGACTGTAGGTGATTTTTCCTCTAATGTTTTTATGATCTTGTCGGAGGAGAAGTTAAAAGTAAAATATATTTTGTTTTCCTCATTTTTAGAAATCAACCAGAGATAGTGGGCTATTAAGTGCGATTTAGTAAGGATTGTGTAAGGTATATTGTGCTTATTTAAGATAAAGAGTATTTCTTTGGTTATATGGTAATTCTCTTCCCTGTATTGGAAGCACTCAGTAGTTGACGCTAACAACACCCGCTTAGGTTTGACAAAGTGCAGCTCCTTTTCTAAGGCTCTGGGAGCATTAATTTTTATACCCAGAGAGCTTTTGAATCCGTCTCTTTTAATATTCTTATTACTTTGTGAGTAGCAGTAGAGACAGCCAAATTCACAGCCGCGGTAAGGATTAATAACATAGTCGGCTAAATTGATTTGAGTAGGAGATAGTATTTTTTGAGTGGTAATTTCTCTTATCTTCATAGGTTTACTTTTAAGAGGGATAAGTTAAATTATTAATAAAACTTTTAGTATGGCGTATTTTTTCTTTTTCCATAGTTTTTAGGAGCAAACTTACCCTTTTTTTAGCCAGAGGAGAAGGGAAGTGCTTGTATTTATATTCATTTAAATAATCAACGAAAGGGTTGAGCTGGGCAATTTTAGGAATTATTTCTTTGTTCTTAACTATAAATTTTCGTGTAGTTTTAAAATCCTGATCATCTTCACCGGGATAACCTAGGATAAGGCTGGTTTCAAAGTGAAGACCGGCAGCGGTTAATCTTTTAAAAAACCCTAAAGCTTCCTCGGTGGTAAAGCCTTTATTCATTAATTTAAGCATTTTGTCTGAGCCGCTTTCTAAACCGACAAAGAGGTTAAAACAGCCGCTGGCTTTCATTAATTTCGCTAAGGTTTTAGGGAAGTTATTTTTTACTCTTATCTGAGCCTCCCACTTAATCTGAAGATTTTTTTTAATTAGCAAAGAAGAAAAATCATAAAGCCATTTTTCTTTATAGTTTATAAGTGAATCCAAAAAAACAAAAGAGTTGGTTTTGTATATATTTTTTAGGTGTGTTATCTGGTCAACAATATATTCCGGAGAGTGAAATCTAAATTTTTTGGCTAAGAGACGTTCCGAACAGAAGTTACATTTTTGAGGACAGCCTCGGGAGGAGAGTAGAGGCAGGGTTTGTGAGTAGTTGAGAGGTCCAAAACCCTTTAGGTCATAGAGAGGGAGGTTGTCTAAGTCTTCTAACTCATCAAACTCATATACTTTCTTATGACCATTATTTATTATTTTATAAAACGGTTTCTCTCCTTGGCCAATTACCAAGTAGTGATTTTCTTTTTTTAGGACATCTTTTTTAGAGAATAGTGTCTCTGGGCCGCCAAAGATTATCTTTTTATTGGGGAAACGCTTGTTTATCTCCTCAGCCAATTGCTGAACAAAAGTCTGATTTCGCTTTAAAATAGATAGACCTATATATTCAACCCCGGATACATCCTTATATATTCTTTCAAGAATCTCCGGATGGCTGCTTTTGGTGTAGGAAAATAGTTTTTCTTCGAAGTCCTTATTGAGCGAGAGCCAGCTGGATAGAGTCGGCTTAATGAGTTTAAAAAGTTCAAAATTAAGGTCTAAAGTTTTTGTTGGTATACCTTTGGCTTTAAGATAGGTTTTAAGATAAACAAGTGACAGGGGAGGTGTTTTTAGCCAAAAAGGCGGAGATTGAATAATATAGACTAAATTTTTCATGGCTGTATAATTATACCATGAAAAAGCTCAAATCCTTATACCTACACACTCCCTTTTGCCGTAAGAAGTGCCTTTATTGTGATTTCCTAAGCGCTGAGTATGATCGCAGTTTGGCTTCTGCCTACATTGATACCATCTGCTTTCAAATTGAAAATTTAAAAGAAAAATTTGATACGATCTATCTCGGCGGGGGCACTCCTACAGTTTTAGAAATACCGCTTTTAAGAAAAATCTTATCTGCTTTAGAAAAAAGGAGAGCTAGAGATTGTGAGTTTAGCCTGGAAGCAAATCCGGAGAGCCTTACAAAGAGTAAAGTAAAACTATTCCTGGAAAAAGGTGTTAATCGCCTTAGCATAGGAATTCAATCTCTCCGGGATGAAAAGTTAAAACAGTTGGGTAGAATTCATACAGCCCAGCAAGCACTGAAAGCTATTGATATTTCTCGAGGAGGAGGTTTTAAGAATATTAGCCTTGATATGATTTTTGGTCTTTGGGATGAAAGTTTTGGCCAATGGCAAAAAGAGCTGGAGCGAATCGTTAGGTTGCCAATAACCCATATATCTGCTTATGCTTTAACTTATGAGCCTGGTACTCCTTTATCTGATAAAGTCGTAGATAAAAAAATAGCTCCTTTAGATGAGGGGAGAGTAGCGAAAATGTTTAACTTCAATATAAGCTACTTGGCAAAGAAAGGATTTAAACCTTATGAGGTCTCAAATTTTGCAAAAAATGGTTTTGTCTGCCAGCACAATTATAATTACTGGCTAAATAACCAATATCAGGCTTTAGGTGTATCAGCTGTATCTTACCTCAAAGGAGTTCGTAAGAGACGTATTAACAGTGTGTTTGAGTATATTAAGTTATTTAAGGAGAGAAAAAGTAATATTTTAGAGACGGAGGAGTTAACTCCAATTAATAGGGCTAAGGAAACAGCTGCCTTAAAAATCAGAACAATCGCTGGTATTGATTTTGACTGGTTTTTTCAGGAGACTGGTTTTGATTTTTTAAAACTTCAGGGCAAATATTTAGAGGAGCTAAGGGAAAAGGGGCTAATCAGAGACAAGAAGAGAAATGGTAGCTATAAAGGCATACTTTTAAGCAAAAAAGGTCTTTTGCATTGCGATGAGGTTTCCAGCACATTTCTCTAGGACTATTTTGGCTTATTTTCCAATAAAACAAGCTAATTGGGCCAATAATCGATACCTTTTTTAAGGGTAGATTTTTTAAATTACAATGGTATAATTGTCTTCTGCTGTTTATATATATTTATATATATTATGAAACTTAATAAAAGTAAGTTAAAAAATATAATATCAGGATTTAGCAAGAAGCGAATTTTGGTGGTCGGAGATCTAATCCTAGATCATCATATATTTGGCAAAGCTGAGAGAATTTCTCCCGAAGCTCCGGTTCCGGTAGTCTGGGCAAACAAGGAGAATTTTTCCCTCGGCGGAGCTGCTAATGTTGGTTTAAATTTACGAGCTCTAGGGGCCCAGGTCAGTATCTGTGGTGTTCTTGGCCGGGATGACTTTGGCAAAAAGCTTTTTTCACGTATCGGTAAAAATTCAATTAAAACTAACCTTATAGTCAGAGACAATAACAGGCCAACAACCCTGAAAACAAGAATTGTTGCAAATCATCAACAGGTGGTTCGTCTTGACTGGGAATCAGTAGAACCTCTTTCTTTAAAAGCTAACCGCTCGATATTAAATAAAATAGAAAAAAATATTGATCAGTTTGATGCAATTATAGTTGAGGATTACGGTAAAGGTGTTATTAATTCCAATTTAGTCTGTGATTTAGTCGATCTATGTAAAAGGAATAAAAAGATAATTACGGTTGACCCCAAAGAAGAGCATTTTGATTATTACGAGAATGTTACAGCTCTCACGCCTAATCTAAAAGAGGCCCAGGCAGCAGTAAATTTTAAAATCCGCTCCAAAAAAGAGATTTCTCTTTTAGGAAAGATGATCATGGAAAAACTTCATCCCAAAGCTTTGCTCCTTACTTTAGGTGAAGAAGGAATGATGCTGTTTTACGAAGATAAATGTCAGCATATACCTACCGCAGCTTTAGAGGTCTTCGATGTTACCGGAGCCGGCGACACAGTTATTTCAAGTTTCACTCTTGCTTTAAGTTGCCGGGCTTCTTTTAAGGAAGCAGCCCTAATTGCTAATTTAGCTGCCGGTATAGTGGTTGGTAAGTTAGGAACTGCAACCACATCTAAAAAAGAATTGTTTAAGATAATCAATGAAAACTAATCTTGATGTTATTGGTGTAATACCGGCGCGGCTTGCTTCAACTCGCCTGCCTCAGAAATTACTGAGGATTATTAACGGAAAAACATTACTTCAGTGGACCTGGGAAAATGCGGCTACTTGCCGGGCTTTAGATGAGCTTGTTATTGCCAGTGATGATCAGGAAATTGAGGATATTGCAAAAGAGTTTAAGGCTAAGGTTGTATCAACCTCAATAGAACATCAATCAGGAACAGATAGGATAGCTGAGGCTGTAAGGGATGTTGAGGCAAAAATAGTTATTAATATCCAGGCTGATGAGCCCCTGGTTCATCCTTCAATAATGGATAGATTGGCTCAGGAATTATTAGATAGCCCCGAAATTACTATGGCGACCGTGAAAAGAAGAATTGAAGACGAAAAGGAAATAAATGATCCTAATGTTGTTAAGGTTGTAACGGATAAGGACAATTACGCTTTATATTTTTCCCGCTACCCGCTGCCGTACTATCGTAAAGACGGCGAGAAACAAGAATTTTATAAGCATCTAGGTATTTATGCCTATACTAAGGATTTTCTTTTTACATTTAAAAATCTGCCGAAGTCAAAACTTGAAGAAGCAGAGAAATTAGAGCAGTTACGCGTATTGGAGGCAGGGTATAAAATAAAAGTTATTGAGACTAAATTTGACTCTTGCGGTGTTGATACTGAGGATGATTTACTGAAAGTTGAGAGGATTTTAGCATCTAGAAGGTGCGATGAAAAATAAATTTATTTTTATTGCCGGCCCCTGTGTTATTGAAAGCAGAGATAAAACTTTAAAGGTGGCAACTTATTTAAAGAATTTAACTTCTAAGTTGAATCTGCAGTTTATTTTTAAGGCAAGCTTTGATAAGGCAAACCGAACTTCTCTTAAATCTTATCGGGGCCCTGGCCTTAAAAAAGGTTTAGCGATCTTAAGCGAGATTAAGAAGAAGCTAAAAGTTTTAGTTTTAAGTGATGTTCATAGCCCGGAGCAGGTAAAAGTTTTGGGAGATACGCTTGATATAATTCAAATACCTGCCTTTTTGTGCCGCCAGACCGATTTAATAGTTGCAGCAGCTAAAACGAAAAAAATTATAAATATAAAAAAAGGCCAGTTTTTATCTCCTTATGACCTAAAATATATTATTGATAAAGTAAAATCAACCGGAAATAAAAAAATCTTTCTAACAGAAAGAGGTAGTTGCTTTGGTTATAACAACCTTGTTGTTGACTTTAGGTCATTTTTAATTATGAAGAACTTTAAGTTTCCGGTTATCTATGATGTTACCCATTCGCTTCAGAGGCCGTCTCTTGAATCTGGCATATCCGGCGGCGATAAACAGTTTGCTAAAGATTTAGCACTTTCTGCAGTTGCTTGTGGAGTCGACGGGTTATTTATGGAAGTGCATCCTGATCCTAAGAAAGCTTTATCCGATAAATATACGTCTTTACCCTTAAGGGATTTAAAGCCAATTTTAACGAAAGCTTTAAAGATAAGAGAAGTAATATCGAAAAAGTAAAATATGGTAACTAAAAATAAAAAAACAATTCTCTCCTGGGCCAAATTAGTTTTAGATACTGAGAGAAAAGGCATTGCCAATCTTAATAAGAGCCTCGATGAAAATTTTCTTAAAGCCATAGACATAATTTATAATTGCCGGGGGAGAGTAGTTGTCACGGGAATGGGTAAGGCAGGAATAATTGGTCAGAAGTTTTCTGCTACTCTTTCATCAACTGGCTCATCCAGTTTTTGGCTTCATGCTGCCGAAGCTGTTCACGGTGACTTAGGATCTTTAAGGGAGGATGACGTTGCTGTAGTTTTATCCTATAGCGGCGAGACCGATGAGGTGAAAAATCTGATTCCTTTTATTAAAAAAATCGGAACAAAAATCGTTGCTCTTACCGGAAATAATAAATCTTCACTTGCCCGCTATGCTGATAGCGTAGTTAGTGTTAAGATAGATAAAGAAGCCTGCCCTCTGGGGCTTGCTCCCACTACCTCAACTACAGCTATGCTTGCAATTTGTGATGCCATATCAGTAGTTTTACAAAAAATGAAGGGATTTAAGGAAAAAGATTTTGCTTTTTTTCATCCCCGAGGATCTTTAGGCCGGCGCCTATTGTTAAAGGTAAAAGATATAATGCGCACTAAAAAATTTAACCCAGTAGTTAAAGAAAAGGCTTTAATAAAAGATGTCTTACTTAATATTACCTCCCACCATGCTGGTGCAGCCTCAGTGGTGGATTTAAAAGGAAAACTAGTCGGTATTTTTACTGACGGCGATCTTCGTCGTAATCTCGAACAACACCACCAATTATTACAAATGAAAGTAAAAGCAGTTATGACTAAAAATCCGACTGTTGTTTTTGATTATAACTTGGCTTCTGAAGCAATGAAAATTTTAGAAAAAAAGAAAATCGATGAAGTCCCGGTCGTAGATAAAAATTATAAACCTGTTGGTATGCTGGATATTCAGGATTTAATCGCAGCCGGAATTATATAGTCTATAAATACTTATGTCTAAAATAAAAAACATCAAAGGACTCTTTGCTAAAGTTAAACTATTGATTTTGGATGTAGACGGTGTATTGACTGGGGGAGAAATTATATACGATGATGAGGGCAGAGAGCTTAAAATTTTTAATGTAAAAGACGGCCTGGGTATTTTTCTTTTAGGGCGTCTGGGGATTAAAACAATATTGCTTTCGGCACGAAATTCTCCGGTATTAAAGAAGAGGGCTAAAGATATGCGTGTTGCCGAAGTCCTTGGCGGAGTCATGCCAAAGGAAAAAGTTCTTTCCGGGATTGAAAAAAAGTATAAAGTTAAAGCTAGTGAAATTTGTTTCATTGGTGATGATTTAATAGACATAGGCATAATGAAAAGAATTGGCTGTTCAGTTGCCGTAGGTGATGCTCACAAGCAAGTAAAAAATATCTCTAACTATGTAACCACAAAACATGGTGGCCAGGGGGCAGTGCGAGAGATAATTGATTTAATAATTAAGCACAAAGGCTTAGAGAAACGATTGGTCAAGATTTTAGAAAATCCTAAGAAAGGCTAGCGGTTGACTAAATTCTAATTTGGTATAATATATGTTCTTCAAAAAAATTACTCTAAATCATTTCATTTTTTTATTTTTAGTTTGTACAATTCCTGTTTTTGGACAACAGAAGATAACTGACTTTTACTTATCCAATATAAAAGAGGATGGTTCACGGGATTGGGAAGTTGAAGGTACGGAAGCTTATATTTATGATAAGCATGTAGATATAGATGACATGAAATCCAATTATTATACCGAGAATGACACCATTGTTATTACTTCTGATACTGCCCGCTTGGATAAAGAGAATATGGATGTATTTCTAGAGGATAATGTTAATATTGTAAATGAAGACGGTTCAACCCTTCAAACAGAGTCACTTGACTGGTATAGATCAAAAAACCGTATTGAAACTACTGATCTTGTTACTACCAAAAGAGACAACATGCAAATAACAGGTACTGGCTTAGTTGCTGACACGGAAGTTAAATCAGCTGATTTTACTAAAGATGTCGAAGTACTTATGCCGGATAAGGAGACAGGCGAGGTTACGACGATTACTTGTGTTGGTCCTTTAGAGATTGAATATGCTTTGGGTACAGCTATTTTTAATGACGAGGTTGTAGTTAATCACCCTCGAGGCAATTTGTTCTCTGATAAAGCAACTTTATTCTATAAAAATGAGGATAAGGCAATTGAGAAAATCGTTTGCGAGGGTAACGTTAAGATAATTCGCGATGAAAATGTTACTTTTGCCCAGAAAGCAACTTACTATGGAGCTAGCGAAAAACTTATTCTTGAAGGCAGGCCCCGGATAATTTATTTTACGGATAAAGATAGCGATTCAGGTGGGCTATAAAATATCATGAGATTATTAGAAATAAATAATTTAACTAAATCCTACGGCACTAAGACTGTAGTAAAAGATGTGTCTCTATCAGTAAGACGGGGGGAAATTGTTGGTCTTCTTGGTCCTAACGGAGCCGGTAAAACAACAACTTTTTATATGGTTGTAGGGGTTATACCACCTGATCAAGGGCAGATTCTCTTTGATAACCAGGACATAACCTATACTTCAATCCATGTAAGAGCTAAATTTGGTATAGGTTACCTCTCCCAGGAACCATCGGTTTTTAGAAAATTATCAGTAGAAGATAATATCATGGCGATTTTAGAAACTCTTCCCTTAAGCAGGGTAGACCGTATTAAGCGCTTAGATGAACTTTTAGCAGAGCTTAAAATATCACATTTACGAAAAAGTAAGGCTTATACCCTGAGTGGAGGAGAGACTAGACGTCTTGAGATTACTCGGTCTTTAGTTACTAATCCCTCATTTTTGCTTTTAGACGAACCTTTTTCCGGGATTGATCCTATTGTAGTCGGAGAAGCAAAAGAAATTATTAGTGAATTAAGAGATAAAGGTATGGGAATTTTAGTTACTGACCACAACGTTAGAGAAACTCTTTCTATTACCAATCGAGCTTATTTGATTGCTGAAGGAAGAATTTTAATATCAGGAACAGCAGATGATCTGGTTAATCATGCCGAGACCAGAGAGGTCTACTTAGGTAAAGATTTTCGCATGTAAGAGTTAGGCAAATTAAGAAAATTAGGAGTTAAGTAAAATGAAAATTCAGACAAAAAAGCTCGATAAGTTAAAACGATCAATCAAGGTAGAAGTCAGTGGCGATGAATTCTTAGAAGAAAAGAATAAAATTTTTAAAGAGGTAGCAAAAACTTTAAAGGTTCCGGGATTTCGACCAGGGAGCGTACCTCTGGATGTTTTAGAAAAGCATCACGGCAAAGTTTTAAAAGAGGAACTTTTAAACAGGTCTCTACCAATTTTTTATCGCAAAGCTATAGAAGAGGAAAAAATTACCCCGGCTAGTTTGCCGCAAGTCTCTGACGTTGATATTTCTGGTACCCAGCTAGTTTTTTCTGCAGAGTTTGAAATAAAGCCGGAAATTGAAATCAAAGATAACCAATACAAAGGCATAAAACTAAAAGACAAAAAAATTAAGGTTGAAGAAATTGAAATTGAAAAAATTTTAACTAACTTAAAAGAAGGCATAAAAAAGACTATTGA
>CAJXAF010000017.1 GCA_913050175.1 uncultured bacterium | reverse complement strand
TAATGCCTTTTAAATGAAAAAAATAATTCTTTTAGTTATAACAGTATTTTTTACTAGTTGCTTCAATGGCCGCCATATTGATAGTAACCTCTCAGAAAAAGCAACAGCTGTGCTAAGAGTGGAAGCTAAAAAGCAAGCAGATGTTTGTAAAAAATACTGCTGGCAAGAGATAAATATTCTAAGGGTGTTTAAGAACAAAAGTTCTTATCGTTTCGCCAAAACAGTTGAAATAGCCCACTACAGCTGGGATGACGGCATTCCTTTAGGACTTTCAACAATTTATTTGGAAAAGTATAATCCCGCTAAAGGCAACCAGTGGAAACTTCTTGGCGGTAAAGCTCAAACCGGAGTTAGTCATTTTAGAAAGTAAATTTTATGCTAGAATAAAGGCGTAAAAATAAAACGAAACATGAGATCACTTTTTTTAAAAATAATTATTTTTATCGCTCCTCTACTTATTCTCAGCCTCTACTCCTGGGGAGATTGTGCTTCTATAGCAAATGGAAAAATAATAGAAATACAGGTAAAAGGGTGTGAAGCAATCAATGGTCAAACCCATCCCCGGGTAAGAGAGAAAGCCGGACAATTTTATGATACCTGGGAACTTAAAAAAATGTATACTGGTGCCTTAATTACCGACGACAATAATGGTAGTTGGATGTACCCCACAGATAAGTCTAACCCTTGCAAAAATATTTTAAAGGATAAAAAAATTAAAAAACGAGCTTACTACACCTGTTGTGATACCGGGGCTTGGGGCAAGTGTGTTTTTGGTGGAAACTGGTTAGGTGACATTGGCGATAAAGAAATTAATGCTTTTCAATAAAAAATGAAGAAAAAAACTCTTTTATCCTGGAGCAGCGGAAAAGATAGTGCCTGGGCTCTCTATTTACTACAAAATGATCCTGATATAGATTTAAGAGGGCTTTTTTGTACTATAAATGAAGTCTTTGACAGGGTAGCAATGCATGCTGTTAGAGTTGAACTTTTAAAACAGCAGGCTAAAGCAGCCAATCAACCAATTCAAATAATAAACATACCTTACCCTTGCAGCAATGATGATTATGAAGAAATTCTCGGTAATTTTGTTAAAAAAGCAAAAGAAGACGGTATAGAATACATGGCTTTTGGCGACCTCTTCTTAGAAGATGTCCGCCAATACAGAATAAGAAATCTAGCTAACACCAGCATAAAACCTTTATTCCCAGTATGGGGCATACCAACTGATAAACTGTCTAAAGAAATGGTTGCCTCAGGCTTAAAGGCAAGAATCAGCTGTATTGACCCAAAAGTACTTAGTCCTGATTTTGCCGGTCGAGAGTATAACCAGGAGTTCTTAAATGATTTGCCGGCTTCAATAGATCCTTGTGGAGAAAAAGGAGAATTCCACAGCTTCTGTTTTGCAGGGCCTATGTTTGAAAAAGAAGTAGAAGTATCTCTGGGTGAAATCGTAAACCGGGATGGATTTGTTTTTGCTGATTTGTTAGCGAAGAAAACTAATAATTAAAAGATGATATTTGCATTTATCATTCTAGGCCTCTTACTAATACTTACCCTTTGGAAATTCTTTACTCTCTCACCCAAAAATGCTAACCCTAAAGATGTTTTAAGGTATAATATAGTCACTGTTTTAATCGCCCTGGGCGTAAGTATTGGTATGACTTTACAGATCAGAGCGAGTATGATCAATGGCAGTGATTCTGGTTGGTGGCCAATCCTATCCTTTATATCTTCCTTGATTCTTATGATTATTACTTTTTTTATATTGGGCATATTAAGAAATCATCTTTTCTTTAGAAAATAACCTTATGGGCGTATATGTTTATCGAATAACTACCGACTATACATATCAATCCTCTATAAGGAATAGAGAATTTGATAATGAATGGTTAAGTTTAGAAAAGAATGGAAAAATAACTATTAAAGGCTCCCACAAAAAAGGTTATGCTTGGGATGGCTGCAGCCCTAAGTGGAAGATAAAAGACATGTACTTTGGTACACCGGAAGCTGTTTTAAATTATACCAGCAGAAGAAGCAAGACTTTCTATGCCTCTTTAATTCACGATGCTTTCTACCAATTCAGTAAAGAACTAAACCCAATTGTTGGCCGAAAGGAAATTGACAGTGAATTCTTAATCATCCTAGAAAGCGATACCTTCCCTCCTAAGAAATTATACTATTGGGCAGTACGTCTATTAGGCTGGTGGTCATGGTATCGTTTCCGCCGTCCGTTTTTTAAATCCAATAATTCTATTTCCCAATCTTAATTACATGCTATAATCCTCTGATAAATAAAATATTAGAAAGTACTTATGCCGCCACAAATCATTGATTATAGCCTCTATTTTGTAACCAGCCAGGAATACTCATCCAAAAAGAGTAGTCTGGATATAGCTAATCTAGCTGCTAGCGGCGGTATAGACATAATACAGATGCGGGAGAAAAATATGCCTAACGATGAACTTATCAGCTTGGGCAAAAACATCTCGACACTTTGTAAAAAGAGTAATATATTGTTTATCGTAAATGATGACCCAGAAATTGCAGCAAACCTTAATGCCGATGGTGTGCACCTGGGACAAGAAGATTTAATAAAATTTCCAATTGCAAAGACAAGAAAAATTATCGGCCAAAACAGAATCATCGGTGTGTCAACACACTCTTTAGAAGAATTTAAACAGGCTAATGAGCTAGATATAAATTACCTCGCTTTTGGGCCAATCTTTACTACAAAAACAAAAAATTACTCTATCGGAACATCCCAGATAAAAGAAGTTCTAAAGATTGCCAGGTTTCCGGTTATTTTTATCGGTGGTATTAACACAGTTAACATGGAAGAGTTGCTAAAACTTGGGGCAAAAAATATTGCTTTAATCAGAGAAATTACTGAAAGCAATAATATTGCCGATAAGGTTAGAGAGTTGAAAAATATTATTTTAAAATATAAAGGCTGACCAATGGCTCTAAAGATAAAAATAAATGGGAAAAGTCAAGTTTTAGAAAAAGCTATGACTCTTTTTGATTTAATAAAGGCAAAAGGTTTAAATCAAAACCGGATAGCTATTGAATATAACCAAAATATTATCGATAAAGATAGCTTATCGGGCATCTTAATAAAAGAAAATGACTCAATTGAAATTGTAAATTTTATAGGAGGAGGCAGATGAAGGATTCATTAACTTTAGCCGGCAAAGAAATCAACAATCGTCTCTTTATTGGTACAGGTAAATTTCCCAGTAAAGAAATTCTAAAAAAAGTTTTAGCCCAGGCCCAATCAGAAGTTGTTACCGTGGCTTTAAGGAGAATAGACCTTGAGTCAAAGGAAGATAATATCCTGGATTTTATTCCTAAAAATTGTCAAATTTTAACTAATACTTCCGGAGCCCGCACAGCTAAGGAAGCTATTCGCATAGCCCGTCTGGCAAAAGCCTGTGGCTGCGGTGACTGGATAAAATTAGAGGTTATATCTGATAATAAATACCTCCTTCCCGACAATTTAGAAACAATTGAAGCAACAAAAGTCTTAGCCAGTGAAGGCTTTAAAATTTTTGCTTATATGAGCCCTGACTTATCGGTCGCAAAAAAATTAATCCAAGTTAAGGCAACAGCGATTATGCCTTTGGGATCACCTATAGGAAGTAAACGGGGAGTTAAAACTAAAGAGTTAGTTAAAATACTGATTAAGGAAATTGATGCTCCGATAATTGTTGATGCCGGAATAGGTTACCCGTCTGAGGCAGCAGAATGTATGGAGCTTGGCTGTTCAGCTGTGCTGGTAAATACTGCTATTGCTACAGCAAAAGATCCGGTTGAAATGGCAGTAAGTTTTGACTTAGCAGTCAAGGCCGGAAGACTTGCCTGTAGAAATGTCAATCAGGAGACTTCTGAGTTTGCCAAAGCTTCTTCCCCCTTAACCGGATTTCTCCGTGATGAATGAAAATTTAAGTTTTTATAGCCTTTATTCAAAATATAAGAATTTAGATTTCAGCACTTACTTTAAAAAAGTAAATGATGATGAAATCATCAATTCTTTTAATAAGAGGAGTTTAAATCCTGATAATCTCCTGGCTCTCTTATCTGTTAAAGCTGAGAATTATATTGAAACAATGGCCCAGAAGGCTAAAGATTTGAGCTTACAGCATTTTGGTCGAGCTATCCTCCTATATACACCGCTTTATCTCTCCAATTACTGTATAAATGAATGTCTTTACTGTGGCTTTAATTCAAAAGTTAAGTTTAAACGAAAAAAGCTAAGTTTAGAAGAGGTAGAAAAGGAAGCTACTTTTATTGCAAAAACCGGGCTCCAGCACATTCTTATCTTAACCGGAGAATCAGAACAAATCACTCCTCTTTCATACATAAAAGAATGTATTCAATTACTTAAAAAATATTTTACTTCTATATCGATTGAAATCTTCCCCTTAAAAACTAATGAGTATAAAGAATTGGTTGCCCTGGGAGTAGACGGCCTAACTATTTATCAGGAAGTTTATGATGAAAAAATATACAGCCAGGTTCACTTAAAGGGACCAAAGAAAGATTACGCCCATAGACTTGATACTGCCCAACGAGCCGGAGATGCTAAGATGCGGACAATAAACATCGGTGCCCTCCTCGGTTTAGGAGATTGGCGTAAGGAAGCTTTCTTTATGCTCCTCCACGCCAAATATTTACAGGACCTCTATCCGGAAATTGAAATAAGTGTTTCTCTCCCCCGCTTAAGGCCGCAAGTTAAAAACTTTAAGGCAATTTCTAAGGTGAGTGATAAAAATATTGTTCAAATTATTACTGCAGCCCGTATATTTTTGCCTCGCTTGGGTATAACTCTTTCTACCCGGGAAAATTCCTCTTTAAGAGATAATCTCCTGCCTTTAGGCATCACCAAAATATCAGCCGGTTCAACTACTGCAGTTGGTGGCCATATTAATAGTAAGGAGAAAGATGTCCAATTTGAAATCGCTGATCAAAGGGATGTGGCAACGATAAGAAGAATGCTCCTGGCTAAAGGTTACCAGCCAGTTTTAAAAGATTGGGTGGGAGTCTAACCACACTATCTGAATTCACTAACCTTAGTTAATGGTTTTCTCTTCACTGGTAAGAGGAGCTCTTTCTTAGGATAGCCTAAACTTATTATAATATTAACTTTCTTTGTCCGCTTTAACTTTAGAACTTTCTTAACCGCCCGTTCATTAAACCAGCCCAACCAACAGCTACCAAGACCCTCTGCTTGGGCTCCAAGAATAAATTGCTGACAGGCAATTCCTAAATCAATAAGATTATATTGGGTGCCCCGGGCTTGCCCGCCAAGATGAGCAACATATTTAGACTTATCACTTACTGCTACAACCAAAACCGGAGCATCTTTAGCAAAAGCATTCATCTTATGTATACCGCTAAAGGCTTTCCTGGCTAAGTCATCTTTTAATGCTTTTTCTTTAACAACAATAAAATACCAGGGCTGGGAATTGCAAGCACTGGGAGACATACGAGCAGCCTCAAGACAGCGCTCGATGATTTCTCGTTCTACCGGTCTAGACTGATAGTTGCGGCAGCTTCTTCTTGATTTTACTAACTTTAAAAAATCCATAGGATCAAAAGTCTTCTTTTGGTAGATTAAAATAACCGAATTCAAGTTTAGGAAATTTCTTTCGGACAGTTTCTAAGACTAAGAGCATGCCTTGTGGTTCTAAGCCAAAACCAGCATATTGGTTTAAGTAGTGTTGAGGATCAATATTTAGATTCCTCCATTGGATCATATCAATACCATTATTTTTTATAAATTTTATCAGAGCTTTTAGCTCAGTCTCAGAGTCAGTAAAACCGGGGAAAACAAATAAATTCAGCGATACAAACTTGTTGTGCTTTTTAGCCATCGCTATTGAAGCTAAAACATCTTTAAATTTATACCCTTGGGGACGAAAATAAAGATTATAATTTTTCTCCACAGGGCTGTTTAAGCTAACTCTAAATGAATCCATGCCGGCAAGGCAAAGTAGCTTAACTTTTTTCGGCAGACTAGCATTGGTATTTATGTTTATTGTTCCCCGGTCTGTCTTTTCCCGCAAGAGATAAATGCTTTTAGCAATTGTATCGCTAGCTAAAAGCGGTTCGCCTTCACAGCCCTGGCCAAAGCTTACGATTGCTTCTTTGCCTACTTTTAAGTGGTTATAGGCGACCTCAAAAATTTCTTTTGCCGATGGCGTGAACTTAATTCTTCCGTGCGAAGAAAGACAATCGCTTGCCTGATCACTAAGACAGCCACTGCAACGGGCATTACAAGCTTTAGCCGTCGGTAAAGGTGCTTCCCAGCGACTGAGAAACAAATTCTTAGCCGCTAAACAATTATAATTAAGTGCACAATTACTTAAGTGCTGATAGAGCCTGTTTTTGGGAAACTGGCTTAAAGTAGCTCTTATGTTTTTTAGGATTAATTTCGAATCATAGAAGCGAGGACTCTGGCGCACACGTTTATCTATTCTTTTAGCAGTAATATAGTACTTATTGCCATAAAAGCCGCAAGCAGTATAAGCCCAGAGGGGGAAAACTTTATTTTCATTTAAAGCATAAGAAGGGTTATATAAACGTAGGATTGCCGGAATACTAAAGGCGGCAACAGCAAAAACCGCTTTACCTTTAAATTTACTTAAAACCTCTAAAGTCTTAGTCTTAGGATTGTAGCCAATAGGAAATCTACCGGGAAAATAGAAAAAAGATGATCCGGCCGGGGCAAGCATTAATTCAGAACTTTCAGGCAGATTAACTCTATCCATTGCCTGAGCAGTCATTTTAAGGTAAGGGTGGGAGTAAATTTTACCTTTTTTATCAGCAAATAAAAGAAAGGGTAATTTCATTTCAAGGAAAGTATAAAAAAGTCTTACTTAACAAAAGCCGAAACTTTGACCGTAATAAGCTCTTCGGCCTCGTCCATAAACATGATATCCTGATTTACCTGCCCCTCATAACCAGTTGAGTCAAATTGTATTTCCACAATTGAAGTTTCAGTTTCCTGGCTATCCTTTAGGAAAGCATCGACACATTCACAAGTAACGATAATATTTTTAATTTTTCGCTCTAAGTTAAGGGTCTTTTTTACTATCTCTCCTGGGCTAACTTGGCCAAAATCAATCTCCAAATTATTGTGATCGGTTTGAGCGTTTGCGAAAGGAAGAGAAAGAATCAACAAGCAAAGTAAAGGAATTAGCCTCGTTTTAAGCATTTGAGTATAATTTCTTTAAAAAACGGAAGTAACTTTATATGAATCTGGTCATAGCCAATAACAAAAACACCTAGACCTATGAATAGTATAGCCATAAGAATTTTTATTAATCCCAGGTGCTTCTTTAAAAACTTATTAAATCTTTCTGAACTAAAACCTAATAAGGAGAGTACAAATATAATAATTAAAGGAAGAATAAACATTAAGTTATAGATAAAAAGATAAAATAGCGCTTTAAGCCTTAAGTGAGGATACTTAAGTATAGCTGCGATTACCGGAACATAAACCTGTCCGGTGCAAACAGCTTCTAATAAAGAAACTATAAAACCGACGATAAAAGAACTGATGATTAAGCGAAAGGGAGTCTTGCCACGCTTATCGCGCAGTTGTGAACCAATAACTTTATTGATGCGTTTCTTAAGAAAGTCAGGCAGTTGGAGGAGTTGGTCTTTAGACTCACCGGTTTTTTTATACTTAAAGTAGTCAAATAAAGCAAAGCCGGCAAAAAGAAAACAGATAAAAGCAACTAGGATATAAAATGATTTTATAGCAATGTAAAAATGGGAAAGAGAGTACAGAGCTTTAAATAGACCAAGACCGATTAAAAAGTAAGCTATAAATACTGATATGCAGTAAGTTGAGCCAACATAGATAATCTCTCTTTTTTTATAGCCATAGACTGCCAGAAAGGAAACAAAAAATACAATCACGGCAAAAGCGCAAGGGTTTATCCCGTCAATTAGACCGCTCACAATTATCACTAAAAGAGGTATCTTATTGAATACTTTTATAATATCAACATCATTGGAAGTGTCCTCGGGTACTGGTTTTATTTCTTGGCCTACTGATTCCTCTATAATTCTTTCCAGATTAGCTTTAATAGCTGGTGAACCAACTAATAGTTGATCAGAGATTAAAATCGTTGGGACTAAAGCTTTACTCCGGCCGTATTTTTCGCTTACGGCAATTAACTCAGTTAAGCCCCGAGGGTTATCAGAGGTAACTACCTGGCGCAAATTTAAAACATCTTTATATTTTGCCTTGATACCAGGCAAAAGACCATTCTTTATATCATGACAGTGTTTACAAGTAGTAGAGTAGTACAAAGTTAAATCGACCTTTTCCTGAGGGTAAGCAAATACCGGTAAGATTAGAAGAATTAAGAGGAATATCCTTTTCATATCTAAGATTATACCAATATGACCAAGAAAGTCTATGCCCATCTTTTATTAGGTTAAATAAGGTTAACAATATGGAATCGAAAAAATGCTTAGAAAAAGAAGCTATTTGGTGTAGAATGTAAAATATTAAAAGAGCATAATTATAATATGAGTTATAAATTTATCGATAATAAAGGCACTTTTTATCTTAAAAATCCTCACCCTTGCCAAGCCTATTTTCCTCTTACCAATAAAAAGGGAAGCCTGCTTAGCTCAATAAGCCCTAACCTCTCCGGTGACATAAAAAAAGACAACAACACCTTTATTACGCCTCCGGTGAGCATTGAAGATCTTCGCAGTAATCTTGGCTGCAGAAGGGATTTTTTTATAAAAAAAAATAGCAAGATCATAAGATTATCGCAAGAGTCAACTACTACCTTAGAAGCAGGTCTCCTCTACCATAAACTTACCAAGAAAATAGGTAGTCTTAAGGTAGAAATAACAAATTTCATACCTCCTGATGAGACCTTTGAAGTCATGTGGGTTAAAATAAGTAATAAAGGTAAGAAAAGCATTAAAATAACACCTACTTCTTTTATGCCTTTATACGGACGAAGTGCAGACAATATCCGTGATCATCGCCACGTAAGCAGCCTCTTAAACCGGGTAGAGTTAAATAGCTACGGTATCTTTCTTAAACCAACTATGGTCTTTGACGAAGAAGGTCATAAGCTAAACCAAATAACTTATTTTTCTCTTGGCTTTAGCGGAAATAAAGAAAAACCAATCGGCCAATTTCCTACCTTAGATTATTTTTGCGGAAACTCCGACTTAACTAAACCTGAAGCAATTTTTACTAATTTAACTCCTCTAATTAAAAACAACCCTGATCTTAAGGGGAAAGAAGTGGTTGGCTCTCTTCGCTTTAAAGAAAAAACTTTAAAAGCCGGTTTTAGCCAAGACTATGTGATTATTACTGGTTTTAAAGTCAAAGCCAGCAAAGATGTTATTCTAAAATCATTTAAAAAGCTGAATACTATTGAAAGAGTAGAGAAGTCTTTAGCTAAAACTAAGAAGTACTGGCTAAGTTATCTCTCCCAAATAGAATTTGATTTTAAAGACTCTGATTTTGACAATTGGCTTATCTGGGTGAAATTTCAGCCTACTCTGCGTAAATTGTTTGGCTGCTCATTCCTACCACATTTTGATTATGGAAAGGGCGGAAGAGGCTGGCGTGATCTCTGGCAAGATGCTTTAACGCTTCTTTTAAACGATCCCCAGAAAGCAAAAGAATTAATAGTTGATAGTTTTAAAGGCGTACGTATTGACGGCAGCAACGCTACTATAATCACTAAAGCCGGTTCTTTTCTTTCTGACCGTAATAAAATTAACCGAATCTGGATGGATCACGGTATCTGGCCCTATATCAGTCTTAGCCTATACATTAATCGAACTGGTGACCTGGAAATTTTAAAAAAACAAATACCATATTTTAAAGACCACCTCTTTGCCCGAGCAAAAGAAATAGATAGAACTGATCTGCCTAAAGATCACTGCCTTAGAATTAATAATAAAATTTACCGGGGGAGTATTCTTGAGCATGTTCTTCTTCAGCTTCTTACACCATTTTTTAATGTTGGAGAGCACAACATCATAAAACTGGAAAATGCTGACTGGAATGACGGTTTAGATATGGCTGCAAATCGTGGTGAAAGCGTAACCTTTAGTTTTATGTATGCTAGCCACTTAAAGGACCTATGTTTTTTCTTAGAGCAGCTCAAACAGGAGACAACCATAATCCCTTTAATGGAAGAAATTTCTCTTCTCTTTGATACCATAAAGAAGCCTGTAAATTATAATAATTACAAAGAAAAGCAAAAAAGACTTAACCAATACTTTCAGGCCGTAAAAAACTCGAAAGCAAAGAAAAAGAACTTCGAAATTACCGCAATAATCAAAGATCTTGCCAAAAAATCAGAACACCTCTTCTTCTGGCTAAAAGAAAAAGAATGGCTAAAACAAGGTTTTTTTAACGGCTACTACGATAATAAAGCTAAAAAGGTTGAAGGGAAAACTAAAGGTTCTACTAAAATGATGTTGGCTCCGCAAGTATTTGCCATTATGAGTCAAGGAACAAGCGATGAACAAATCGATAAGATCTGGCACTCCTTAAATAAGTATCTTTTTGATAAAAAACTCAAAGGTTTTCGTCTTAATACTGACTTTGGCTCAACCTACTTGGATTTAGGCAGAGCTTTTGGCTTTGCTTATGGTGATAAAGAAAACGGTGCTTTTTTTAACCATATGGTAGTGATGTTAGCTCACAGCCTCTATCGAACAGATTATATAGAAGAAGGTAAGATAGTTTTGGACTCAATTTATAATATGGCTAAATCAAATAAAGCTAAAACTTATCCTACGCTTCCTGAATACTTTAATAATCAAGGCCGGGGATTATATCTTTATCTGACTGGTTCAGCCAGCTGGTATATTTTTACCCTCATTGAAGAAGTACTCGGCCTTAAAGCTAATATGGGAAATATTCTAATTGAACCAAAATTAGCAACTTCTCAGTTTAAGAAGAAGACTATTGATATTAACTTTAGTTTTGCCGGAAAACGGATTAAATTTACTTATATCAATAAGGCTAAAACCAATAAAATCTTAAGTATTGAAAGGGTAGAATTAGAAGGCAGAAAAACAATCTCTTCTCCTTTAACCTGTTTTATCCCCAGAGAAACCCTAAAAAAGATTAAAAGAAAAACCATCCAAATAAAAACTTACTTATCTTAGATTTGATAATCCCTAAATAATATTTAAATACCTATCATTTTTTCGCCTCAAGTTTAAAGCAAAATAGATTGTCCTCCCTCAACTTAATTGTACCATTTTTAAGGAGAGGAGAACAATATCTCTATGTTATTATTTGTTTAGATTTATTGGCTTTTTACTATTTTTATTATCTCCTCAACAAAGCTTTCTTCAGCATTAAGAAGATTGAGGTGGTGTTTGAGAAGAAGTACCTGATGGGAGGGAAAAGCCTGTTGGTCTTCAAGGTAATCAGCAAGCCAGCTCTTAACTCTTTCTAAGAAGCGTTTTCTTAAGCGTAGCCTGGCCATAACTTCTTTTTTCTCTAAGTAGGGTAAAAAGTATAGAGGGATATCAATATCAATAAAGGGACGTTTCTCTGAGAGGAGAGCATCCATGGCTAATTTTTTAAATTCTTTATTGCCCTTAGGAGTAATATTATAGACATAGCGAAAGAGCTTACCCTTATCCTGGACAGCTGTCTTCTTTATTAAAGCTTTTGTTTCCATTATTTTTAAGGGGTAGTAAATCGACTTGTTCTCTAAGCTAGTAAAAATTCCTAATTCTTTTTTCATGATTTTTTTTATCTCATAACCATGACGGGGGCTTTCTTTTAAAATCCCTAAGATAATAAGTTCTTGTATTTTCATTTTACTATTTTAAGATGATTTATAAATTGACCAAAGAGATGAAAAATTAATAGGAGCTAATGGATTTAAGGCAAAAAATATAAAGATATTATCCCTTAAATATACCGATGTCTCGATAGCGTTTGTATCTTTGTTCTAGGAGATCTTCCTGATCAAGGCCTGATACCTCATCAATATGTTTGGCGATTGCTGATTTTAAATTATCGGCTGTAACCTCTCTCCCACGGTGGGCACCACCTTCGGCCTCACTGATAATTTTATCAACCACACCTAACCTAAGAAGATCAGGGGCGGTTAATTTTAAAACTTTAGCTGCATCTTCTCTTTTCGAGGCATCTTTCCAGAGGATTGCTGCACATCCTTCCGGTGAAATAACTGAATAATAAGAATATTCTAACATTAATACTCTGTCCCCTACCCCAATTCCTAAAGCTCCACCACTTCCGCCTTCCCCGATTACAGCAACTATAATAGGTGTTTTTAAAGCGAACATATCACGTATGTTTTCAGCTATAGCTTGAGCTTGGCCGCGCTCCTCAGCCCCAACTCCCGGATAAGCACCGGGTGTATCGACAAGACAGACAATGGGCATATTAAAACGCTGGGCAAGTTCCATTACTCTCATTGCTTTCCGATACCCTTCGGGGTGGGCACAACCAAAGTTTCTCTCTATGTTTTCTTTAGTATCTTGACCTTTTTGATGGCCAATAAGGGCAATCTTTTTTTCAGCAAACTTAGCAAATCCGCAGATAATTGCTTTATCCTCACCATAAAGGCGATCTCCGGACAAAGGAATAAAATCCTCTGTGATCATCTCAATATAATCTAAAGTGGTAGGCCGATTAGGATGTCTGGCAATCTGGACTTTCTGCCAAGGAGTTAAATTAGAATAAACCTCTTCTTTAAGGATGGCTAATTTCTCATCGAGTTTATTAATTTCTGAAGCAAGATCAACTCCCTTACTTTGAGAAAATTCTTTTAGCTCTTCTATTTTTTTTTCCAGTTCTGCAATTGGTTTTTCAAAATCCCAGGTCTTCATAAAAATTACTCTTATTAATCTACTATGGTTACTTCTGCGCCAGAAGGAACTATATCGTAAAGCTCCTCGACTTCTTCATTTTTCATGCGCACGCAACCTAAGGTTATCTGTATACCTAATTTATCCGGTTGGGTTGTCCCGTGTATGCCATAGCCTTTTAAATCAAACCCCATCCAGCGGGTGCCTAAAATATTCTCAGGACTTTCCGGAGATATCACTGCACCGGTTTTATACCAGGTAGGATTTTTTAGTTTGTTTATAATTTTAAAATTGCCTACAGGGGTGCTCGAATCTTTTCCTGTTGAAACAACATAGGTTTTAATGGTTTCGCCTTCTCTAATTAAAGAAAGGATATTTTGAGATTTATCGACAACAATTAAAAACTTACAGGTAGAAACCTTTAACTTTTGCCCGGGGATTATAGTATCGGATTTTAAGCCATTGGCTCGCTTGAGGAGCCCAACCGTAGTATTAAATTTCTTGGCAATCTTTGATAAGGCATCGTTGGGTTTTACTTTGTAGTTCTGGCTGCATTCATCCTTTCGGGAAGAAAAAATAATTGCCATATTTATTTCTTCAATCTGTTTTTGTATTTTCGTAAGCTCATTTACGCTGGAAGCCTCGGCTTTTGCTGCTTTATACAATTCTTTGGCTTGAAGAAAATTTCCATTTTCTTTAGCGCTTTCGGCCTCAGCAATCCAAGAAGTATCGGCTTTAACAGTGACCTCTCGAACTTGATCTTTTCTATCTTTAGGAATTAAAGAAATGCCGATAACGACCAAAATAATAACGACTCCGGCAATAATTGGTACAATTACTTTTTTCATTTAATTCCTCTCTTATCTATAAATAAAAGTTGTTACTAAAATTCCTACCAAGGACCCCACGAAAACTTCTATTGGGGTGTGACCGACCAACTCCCGCAGACGATCATCTTCAATGCTCTTACCTTCCTGTAAGTCCTCCATCATGGAGTTAAGAACTTTGGCTTGAAAGCCGATTGAACGCCGCCAAGTTTGAGCATCAAACATATTTATTAAGGCAAATAAAGCGGCTAAAGCAAAAATTGGCGAAGAAGGCCCTAATTCCCTACCTACGCAAATAAGCAAAGATATTACTGCAGCGCTATGGGCAGAGGGCATTCCTCCGGTACCAAGAAGCCAATAAAAGTCAAATTTCTTATATTTTATAGCTCCAAAGACAATTTTTAACCCCTGAGCCAGTAAAGCACTGTAGATCACTGCCCAAAAGGCTTTATTAACTAAAATTTGGCTCCAAAATCCATTCATAATGTTTATATTATATGTATAAAAAGTAGTTTGGCAATACAATATTTAAAAGGTAGAATAAGCCTTTCTTAGTTAAAATCAAGGCCTAAGTCAAAAATTCTTACCTGGACTACAATATTTAATTTACTGCGATTTGGTCATTAAAGGAAAAATTTTCCTTTTTTAATTTGTATAATTTGGTATAATCTTTGATTATACTAGGAGGTACTTATGGGCAGACCGAAAAAAGAATTAAAAAAAATTCACAGAAAAAATATTAAAAAAGCAAAAGCAAAAGTAAGACTTCTTAAAAAAGGTGAAATCACTCACAAAGATCTTACTGAACGCGGAAAACATTTCTTAAAAAAGGGAAAAAAGAAAAAACTAAGCCTGGCCTGATCAGTCGAAATTATAGTGCTTTCTTACCTTTTTCTTAATATGCCACTCACAGTTTAATCCTTTGGGAAAAGTTACCAAATCACCTTCGCCTAGAGAAACTTTTTCTCCTGATGATAGTTTGACTTCAACCTCTCCTTCTAAAAAGAAGCATACTTCCTGGCTATCATAATACCAATCAAAGCTGCTTTCTTCCTTTTCCCATATCGGCCAAGCCCCTACTCCTAGAGATTTTAATTCATCTTCATTCGGTTTTTTTACTGTAACTTCCATAAACCCTCCTGACTATTGCTTAATAAATTTTAAATATACGAGGAAACTAGTCATTATAAATTGGTGGATCGGGCTCATCGTCCTCTTTGGTTTGCGGCTCTGAAGGCTTTTCCGGTATTTCTTTTTTTTCTTCCTTGTCTTCCTTGTCGTCTTTGTCCTCTTTTTCTTCAAAACTTATTTTGGTAAAAGCTAGATACCCCCAAAAGATAAACCATCCTAATGGTAAAAATAAAAGAATTATTAACCATTTAGGCTTTGAACAAACAGAGGCTATGTCAGTCCAAACAATAAACATAAGAATAATGATAACAAGTATGCCTATTATAAAGGCTGCACCACCCATAAATAAAGTTATACTAGGCAGTAGAAATATAATTATGGCCCAAATAAAAGATCTTTGAGCTATGGAGCACTGAAGGAATATATTTACTCCCGGAATCCAGGCCAACCAAGCATTGGAAGTTTGAGTTTTTTTAGCAATAATTTGCAGAGTAATAGCACTGTAGACATAAAATAAAATACACAATATAAAGTAAACTATGCCGAAGGCCGACATAATTTGAGAGACCAACCGTTGCATATCCTCGGGTGAATCTAAATTGCTATAGTCCTGAAAAGAAAAATTACTCTTATTAAGTCCTCTAGAGGCGCTCTTAAACGACTTACTAATATTTTCAGCATACTTTGCTGTAATGGCTTGCGAATCGCAGCCCTGGCCAAAGTTTCTGCTAAAAGTTATTCCCTGAAGTTGGAAACTAACTGAAGAACTAGTGATTTGAGTAATTTTTGCTTCCTAAACTACACCGCCTAAGCCTAGAGATTTACCATTAACTATTGCTATAGGATTGTCTTCATCAAAAATAATCCCGCTGATACAAAGTTCGGGTATACTTACTTCTTCCCTAGCTACTGTTTCCTCTCCATATCATGCGAGACTGCCGGCTCTTGGGCTAGCGATAAAAAGAAACTGCAACTTATAAGTAAAGTTGTTAGAGAAAATATAATTTTTGAAAAATATTTAAACATTATAAATTAGTTTTTTAAGATTTAATTGCTTAAAATAATGTTCTCATTATAAATGACCCTTGTCAAAGAAAAACTGATATTAGAATTTTAAGTGTGTATTCTGTGTATTCCTTCGTTGGTCATTGTTGTCTTTATCTTTTTTAAGGAAACTATAGCCTTTAAAATTGAGGCTCCAACATAGAAAGCAAATATACAGTAAAGCCCAAAAAATATACTAATAAAATCATAGCCGCTGGCAAAAATACCGTTTATCCAGTAAGAAAAACATTTGTAGAGAATAAAGGCAAAAGCTGGTATTAGACAAAAAATCGCTATAGTGAGAAATTTTGTACCCCACCTTAAAAGCATTTTATCGCTAAAGATAAGCGCCAGTGAAGATAATAAGGAATAAAGGATTAAACTTAAGATATGAAATTTATCAGAAATCATTTCTGAAAATTCAACCCCCAATTTAGTTATTAAATAGTAACCAACCACTATTGAAAGTGTGCCTCTAAATAAAACATCAGCCAAGCATAAAAAGGCAGATAAGTTAACAGCCTGAGAAACTGATAAATAGTCGTTGTGTTCAGAAGTATGATTTGAAATTGTTTTTTTATCGGCAGGCAGTATTTTCTCAAAAACACAGCCCAGGCGCAAACCTGAATCAAGCTTAATTGTATTCTTTACTAGTATTTTTGACCGAATCTCTTTAGCAAACAAACTTAGGCGAAAACGAATCTGAAAAGAGTCGTGGTCTAAGTTGCCTTTAGCAATAAAAATGGCTATACCGGTAGCACTTAAATCCTTAATTCTAACGGTTAATAAGTGTTTATTATCCTTAAAAATTTTTGCTTTAATATTAGCAGGGATTCTGACGCAGACTCTCTTAGCTTTTTCAGAATCTTGATTTTTTTGACTATCCATGATTATATTAGCTTCTTGATAATATCTAAAAGTACGTTATATTTAATTTCTTTACACTCTTTTTTATCAATTTTAAATAATGTCCCATCAGACATTGAACCCGTAATAGCCTCATCGGTTTCATTCCAGATTTGTCCATAGAGAGAAGGTTCTTCATTGCGGTATATAACATCTTGATCTAGGACAGTCCAAATATTATCCCTGAAGGCTTCTCCCCAATCAGAGAAAAAATATACACTAAAAATAAAGCCTGTGGCAATTAATATAGACAGCAGAATTTTTCGCATATAAATCTAAATTTTAAAACAATTAACAACTATAACTATTATACTAGTGGTTCCTATAAAGTGAAGGCAATTGACAAGTATTAATATTCTTCGATGCTGACTTGATGTTAAGGATACACAAAATTAGACTTTATGGCAATAGCCGCAGAAAGTAACTTGCAGTAGACTACCGCCACTTATGGCCTGCGGGGCCATAAAGAACCAACCCTTTAGTTTCAGTTATAAGTTTAAACCTTTTATTCTCTGATAATTGTTGCCTATATTCTTTTCCCTTATATCTAGCTTTGATTAATACAATATAAGGTTCATTTGAATACTTATTTTTAAGTTTCCTAATATCAATTATTTTAAAATCCTGTTCACGCTGTCGAAGCTTGTAGAAAATAAAATCGACGGAATTAGTATAAATTGGATTATTGAAATTGCTTGCATTTAAAAAAGTAATTACCTCGTCATTTCTCCACAACTGGCTCTCATAATCAGGAGCTTCCCCTAAATTTTTATGTACCACAAAGGTGTGGTCTATACTTGAATATTTTAAATATCTAGTCGTTTTAAAAATCTGAATACTAAAAATTACTATTATTAGCGGTATAAAGAGTCTATAATTTACATTGAATAACTTTGTGGCTTTTTTTATAGTAGAAATTGCTAATAGGAATATTAATGGTTGTATCATTAAAAAATACCTGTTGAAGACAGTCTCCCGAGCAACAAATATTGCTATTAAATACAGACTGCAATAAATTAAAATTATTTTTTCAAAATTAGTCAGTTTAAAAATATTTTTAAAGAACGCCTTGTCTCTCAAGCTTTTTCTCTTCCAGATAAAAATAAAAATTATGCTCAAAAATAACATCAATATTAAATAGTTAGCAGTAGTATTCCATAAATCTGTTTTGCAAATACCCATCTGCAATCCCAGCAGTTGTGATGCTACTCCAATCGATATTTCTTTAAGCCCTTGCCTAAATCCCTCAAAAATCTCCATGAATTTCTTAATGCTTGTTAATTTCTGAAGATGTCCGCCAAAAAAACTATTTCCTCTTGAATAACGCATAAAGCTAAGAAGTGGTAAAATTAGAAAAAGCAGTACATGGTGCCATTTTTTAGTTTTGCTGAACATATTCTTTACCAGCAAGATAATTGCTCCTGTTACTATCAAAGTTATTCCTAGATATCTCGCAAGATAAGACAAGCTAACAAAAAAACTAATAGCAATTATTAAAGAATTCGATGGTTCTTTACTTTTGTAATATCGATTTATCAATATCAATGAAAGTAAAGAAAAGAAAAGATATAAAGACTCCGAAGCAGCATGGGATGAAACGTTGACAAGCCTTTGTTGAATAATGCAAAAAAGCACAAAGATAAAGGCTTGATTCTGCCTTCCTAGAATCTTTTTAGCAATAACCCATACCACGATCATACTAGCACTATAAAAAATCATTAGATACAGCCTTACGGCCATCTCTTCAGCAAAACCCATGACTCTAAAAAAAGCAATCATAAATGATGTAAGCGGTGGCCAGTGAGTTATAGGCAAAGGCTTATCTTTTAAAACAGGTCTACCACCTTGAGGCACAAGTCTAGAGACATACCCTTGGCCATTAATAATATTATTACTTCCCTCAATGTAATAAACGGAATCAAAGCTTACTCCATAATGATCTCTTATCGAGCCTAGGATTACACCTAAAGACAAAATTATGATTATTATAGATAGTACTTTCTCTTTATTCATAAGTGTATTTTTAAATTATTTAGGGATAGGAAATGGGGGAGTTGGTGGCGGCGACTGGACTTGAACCAGTGACGCAACGGGTATGAGCCGTTTGCTCTACCAGACTGAGCTACGCCGCCGAATATTTTAGATAAAAAGAACGTTGTAATGCTTTATTTCAAGCGTAGATTATATCATCTTTACTAAAATTCACAACATACTTATCTTATGGTCTAATTGATTTCATTAATGATTTCTATTTTTTCAATATCGGAGAAATTATTGCTACGAATTATGAAATCATCTAAATAGTCCTGATCTGAAAATTCATTAAGATGTTTTTCGTGTATATACTGATCCTCGATAGAATCTTGTCTACTAAATTTAGAAAAGTACTTAGGCCCTTTATAAAATTCAACTTCTCCCTCTGGATTATTTAAGTATACTCTAAATTTTAAAGGAATTTTTAGACGAGGAAATCCTTCTTTTTTTAAATCAAATTCAAAGGTTTTGGGAGTTAAAGTATATTTGATCCCTGCTACTCCTTTTAAGGGAATAACTTCATCAATATCCTTAATTTGTTGCTTTATCGTGAAAAACACAGGGCTTAGAGCCGTAAACCTTTGTTTTTGAATAGCATAATAGAATGCCTTTAAGGCCCTATGGAAACCTTTGGCGACATCTTTATCCCTAAAATAAAATCCGGCTAAATCAGTGTGGATGGAAAAGTTAGTTGGAAAAAAGTCTGAAGACTTTAACAAATTCTTTTCAGCTAACAAATCATTCGTTTTTAAATAGAATAATCCTAACTTCCAATAATATTCATAATTTAACAAGTTTAAGCTTATCGCTTTAAGATATAATTTTTTAATCTCGGCTTCCTTAATATTTAATTCTTCTAAAAAGCCCTCTTGACCAGCTTTAGTGATATAGTCAGCTTTAAAATTATAGTAATCTGAGTTATCCCGGACAATATCAGTTGCCTGATCAGTTAATAAAATTAACCGCTTGTAGTACTTGAGCTTCTCTGACCTTAAGGTTGGGTTTTTACTTATTAAAGCTTTCTTAATTACAGCCTCTGCCTTGATGTTTAATATTAAAAAATAAGTACAGAGAAATACCAACAAAAACAAGGATAACTCTATAATGCAGGCAGTTGTTCTTTGTAATTTTATTAACTTCATAATGGAGTCTTCTCTGAGCCACCGAAATGAGTATGAGCACATTTATAAATTAATCCCAATATAAGCCAAAACATAAAGGCTATGGCTGGTATATGAAAATCCAAATCGAAAAAACTATCTATACCTAAAGCGAGGATGCTAAATAAGCCTCCTAAAACAATATTTTTAACAAAAGGGTCTTTGCGTTTGTTATATTGTTTCACTATATCTTTTATGATAAATAGGAAAAAACTTATATATAAAGATATTCCAATAAGACCGGTTTCAAGAAATAACTGAAGATGGTCATTATGAAGATATGATTGAAACTGAATATCATGAAACGTCCGGTAACTAGTGAATATATAACGAAAATTTCCCAGGCCTACACCAAATAAAGGAAAATCTTTTACAGCTGAGAAAGCATCTTTGAACCTATAAAACCTGCCGGCAGTATCTAATTCTAAAAATTTAAATTTGCTTATCACACCACCAAAATCAAAGAGTGAAAATAAAAACACCATTCCTAATAAGGCGCATATTCCGATGGCTATGTTCTTTTTTTCTTTTATTTTTTTTATATAAAATGATAAAAAAATCATTAAACTTAAAGAAACTATGATACTCAGTATGGCTGCACGCGATGCCGTAAGAAAAACACTGAGTCCTAACATGCCTGTAATGAAAGAAAATAATATCTTTATATTTAAATTTTTATTGGCAAGAGCATATCCTGCAGAGAAAGGAATAATAAGAATGCAATAACCGGCATAATGGTTTCGATTCAAAAAAGTACTAAAACCCAAGTAATGCTCTTGATTTAGCGAGAATTTTTTTACCAGGCCATAAAAAGTCAAAATAACAGACCAAAGTATAATTATTAAAATCATTCTCTGAAACTGTCTTCTCGTATTGATAGTATTAATAGTAATAAAAAAAATACAGAAAAATGAAAATAACTTTATGGCCTCTTTTTTAGTTGCAAGAGAATAGATAGTTATACTAAAAAGATTTTTTTCAAAAGCTGCTGGCAACGCCTGATGATAAAGTAAAGCTGTCTTTGGCGATATAATCTTAAGAATTGACAAAGACAAAGGCAGGCATTGAAACACAAGAAAAATAAAGAACAGACCTAGAAAAATACTGGCTTTTGGATAATAAAATTCACTATCATTTAAAGCTAATTTTTTGACGAGGAATAGAAAAAC